>NZ_JAUBPN010000041.1:0-32415 GCF_036700745.1 Microcoleus sp. S36a_B3
AAATGGGGCTGGCTGGCATGATAGGAAAGCATCAGCACTACATTCTACTCCTCTATCATTACATATTTAGCACTACCCGAAATTCTACTCCTCTATCATTACATATTTAGCACTACCAATATCTGTTAGGGCAGGCTGATTTGACATCATGATTTCCTCGCGAGTAGAAAAGGGGCGCGTGATCAATAGTTCTTCTGTTGTTCGTCGGTAAAACACCACAGCCATTGTTCTCCCAATTCGGCTGAACTAATCACCGCATGTCCACTTTCTTCGTAATGGCGGCGAGCGTGTTGATTTTTAGACGAGTCGCAGCACAGCATTTTGCCGCAGGTTTGACAAATTCTCAAGTGAACCCAGGGATCGCCAACTCGCAGGCATTCCTCACAGCGGAATACCGGGTAATTGGCTTTTGAAATCATAGTCTCTAGCGTCAGTTCGTTCAGGTGTTGACAACACATGGAAGATTCCTGTGAATGTACAAGATATGTACTTGATCAAATGGGATACAGCCATTTGCGAAAGAGTTGAGTGAGGCGCGGCATAATCACGTAGGTCAGCAGGGCAACCGTTAGACCTGTAACCAACAAGGTTCTGAGCAATACCGGAAGCCCAACCAGGAGCGGTACTAGCAAACGGTTGAGAATAGATATCGTAAAAAACACTCCCAGCCATGTCACGATCGCCATTTTGTAGCGCGGAGGTGGAGCCTTCATGGGTTTGTTAGGAAGCCTAAACCAGGTTTCCAGACCCGTTAGAGTTTGAATGGTTTCAGGCTTTTCAATCAAGGGCTGCAACCGCTCCAGCCATTCCTGCCGCACACTGGATTCCAGCCAGGTTTTGAGGTTGTCGTAATGATCAAATCTGAGAATTGCCACATATTCAGGATGAGTGTGGTCACAGGGTCGGATCACGCTGACTCCTAAGTGTCCCTTAAATTGGTGAGCAGCCGTCGCAATTCCGTGCAACCATTCCTCATAACCTTGTTCACGTCCTGGTCTCACGATATGAGAAATCACGGCGGTGACTAGATAGTTTTCTTGACTGGTATTGCTCGCCAATGGTTCTTCCAACATAGAATTTAACAGTCCGGGAAATTGGATGGTTAAAACAGAAAAACAGCTCTTACCGTGCCTGTATAGACTCTAAAACTGAAACGTCATCCGAATAATGCCAACAAAAATCGTGTCATTATTGCTGTTGTGTTCAGGGTTGGTAATGACGATTACACCAGGAGTGATTGAGAGATGGTCGTTCATTTGAAACCGGTAGAAGGTTTCAAAGTGCAATGAGGTGCTACGATCGCTTACTCCAAACTGATTGCTGATCACTCTAGGCGGTTGTCCAAAAACAAAGCCTAATAAGTTTCCTTCCTTACCCAAATCTGGAAATCCAAAATTAACTGCGTAGTAAAAAATCTCAGCAGTAGGAGCATTGGAGAGGTCTTGCGCCGATGCCCGGAGATATCCTATCCATCCTCCCAATCTGAAAGCAGGGTTAACAAGCCAGGAAGCCGTAAGACTATAGCTATCCCCAACAATGCTGGTACTGTTTCCATTAAAGGGATCATTGGTAATGGCACTACTTGTACCAATATCAATTGCATTCAAAGAACGAGCATAGGTTAAGCCCAAACTTAAGGATTCTGTGGGTTTGAGTGTCAGTTGTGCTAAGGCAGAGTAAGAACCATCAAATAATCCAGATCCCGCAGTCGGGTTGTTGGCGTTACTAGCAAGATAAACCAGTGTCAAATTGATGGCTGAGTTAAAGTTATGGTTGATACCAAAACCTGTCCCACCTGTTTCTTCACGATAGATAGGGCTACGCACCCCAAATGCGGAAATCGAACCTCTGCCATCACTTCCCAATAGAGGGTTAATCGTATCAACCACATCAAACAAAGTGCCCTGGGCGATCGCAGTCACCCTAGTATCTGACCCGATGGGAAATTGATAATAAAGTTGATTGAGAATGAACTGATTGTCTGTATTACCATCAAAACTTAGGCGAGCCATATTGGTTCCTGTGGCTGCTCTAAAGTTTGGAATATTACCAGCCTGAAATCGAATTCTCAGTAAATCTTGCCCCGTAAAACTGGTGTCCGAGATCAACCGCGCACGACCGCTAAAGATGATAGTGTCACCGATCTCACCCCTAGAACCAGGTGTTTCTCCTGGTGGTACAGCTCTATCACTGCCAAATGCACCGCTCACAGCAAAAACGACCTCTCCAGTCAATTTTGTTGTAGGGGAGAATTGCTGAGACTCTAATCGAGTTGTGCGGGTTTCTAAGGAATCTACCTGTCTACGCAATGTTGAGAGTTCTGATGCAAATTCCGCTTGAAGTCTTTGTAGTGTTTGTAGATTTTCTCTTTCCGCCAGATCTACTGTTGCACTGGCTAGTAGCTGATCTAGCCGATCTAGACAAGCATTTAGCCCAGCAGCAAACTCATAACGAGTAATGGCTCGATTGCCCTGAAATAGTTGATTTGGATAACCAACCATACAGTCGTAGCGATCGACTAAGGCTTGTAATGCTGCAAATGCCCAATCGGTCGGTTGCACATCAGCCAGTTGATTCACAGAGGGGACTTGACCTTGCAAGGTATCCTGGGCAATGGCAGACTCAACCAGGGATGGGTGAATCTCGGTCGGTTGCACATCAGCCAGTTGATTCACAGAGGGGACTTGATCTTGCAAGGTATCCTGGGCAATGGCAGACTCAACCAGGGATGGGTAAATCAGAGAGCCTCCAAAGATCAGACACGATGAGAGAATCGACTGATAGAGAAGTTTCATTGAGAATCAATCCCCTCGAAACACCGGATTACTTGGTAATTTTGGCAGCAACCACCTTGGCTAGGATCGATCAATGGCAATCGATCCTAGCCATTCACGAAATCATCAAGTGTCGTTGCAATATTGCAAATGAAGTTGATCACTTGGCAATGACAACACCCACTCAGTTACACAGGAGTCATCAGGCGCTCACGACTGGCAGAGCCAGCACTTGATGTTGCCACATAGCTAGTCATCAGGTTTTTGTAGTCAGGAATAAACCCTGCAAGGAGATTACCTAGCCCTTCAATATCGTTACGCCAGTCACGGTGCAATTCACCTACAACACTAAACCAATTGACCAACTGAACTCCAGCACGAGACATCCGATCCCACGCTGCATCGCGACAGGCTTCATCGAAGGTGCCAGAGGCATCAGTAACCACAAAAACGTCATACCCTGCCTCTAATGCCGAAAGCGCACAAAACGTAACACAGACATCAGTGACAATGCCAGCAATGATCAATTGCTTCTTACCGGTTGCTTCTACGGCTTTAACGAATTCCTCATTGTCCCAAGCGTTAATCTGTCCGGGGCGCGGAATAAAAGGAGCATCGGGAAACTTCTCCTTCAGTTCAGGCATAATGACTCCATTGGGACCATCCTCAAAGCTAGTGGTCAAAACAGTAGGCAGGTTGAAAAACTTGGCTATACTTGCTAGCGCCAACACATTATTTTTGAAGTCGGCAGCACCAATATCACGCACAAGCGAGAACAGTCCAGTTTGGTGATCCACCAGTAAAACAGCAGCATTATTCTTGTCTAGACGATTGTACTTGAATGTAGACATTAGGTAATTCTCCTATTGGAGCGATTGGTGAATGAGGAATTGCAGAATGAAATCAAAAGCTAAACATCTCTGCTTGTGCTTTTAAGTGAAACGTCTGTTTACCCTCAAGGGTTGATGACGTAAGCGATCGCGCCATGAACTGAGTCTGCAAGACAACGCCAAATTTCATCACTTAAGCTCCGCAAGTTAAGCACAGAGTTAAGATTTTCGCGTCGCGTGCCCAAAGGGCATTCGCTTCACTGTGCGATTGCTCCTAATGCTTTCAACGTCGCTGCTTGAGCGTGCGTTAATCCAGTTGCACCTTGAATATTTATGCCTTCAAGCATGGAACCGTGCAATTTACTTGCTCGATCCATTTCCATGACTGTTTGCATAAATTCAATATAGGTGGTCGCCTTCAAGCTGTCGCCTATAGCAAGTTAAATTTTTTACAGTACAAATTGATAGATTAACCATGCCATCGCGGAGTAGAAGGCTAGCTCTAACTTAAGTTAGAATCCGAATTTGATCGAAAGTACATTCATACAACTGATCGACCATCAATGTCTGAATGCAAAATCCGGTAGCGATGTCCCACACCTTTGATGCGGGCGATGACCTGTTTGCCCCCCGGATGAAGCGGTTGTCACTACGAGCTATTGCCGTGAACCGACGACGACAGACCCTGGTGGCTTCAACGCTTCAGCAGTAAGGCTCTCGATTCTGAGGCAGCCTGTGGGAGATATTGAATGTATCTCTGCCTTCCAGGCTATTTCCCATGCCCTTGCCTCACACCAGTCTGATTGGCTACTGAGTTGAGCAATTACAAGTCAAGATATAAAGATCCACACAAGGAGCTTTATATTCTGGAGTTTGGCAAGCGATATACTTTGGGAAACGGATGACAGTCTTTCGCCGGGGGGCGTTCAATGATTACCCTGCCTGGAGTTACTATTCACAGCAAAATCTATGAGAGCTTAGCTTCTTTGGTGTATCGGGGTATCAGAGAGCAAGATAACTGTGCAGTGATTGCCAAAGTTCTCAAGCAGGATTATCCCTCTCCTCATGATTTAACTCGCTATCGGCAAGAGTATGAAATTACTCGCTTTCTCAACATTGAAGGCGTAGTCAAGGCATACAGCCAGCAAGACTACCAGCGCACGCTGGTTATTCTTTTGGAAGACCTTGGTGGAGAGTCTTTAGAATGCTGGATGCGGCAACAATTAGACTTCTGTCCCATGCCGCTGTCGGTTTTTTTGAATATGGCGATCGCCATTACTGATACTCTAGGCAAAATCCATGCGGCCCATGTCATCCATAAAGATATTAATCCTGGCAACATTGTCTTTAATCCGAGGACTGGCGTTGTCAAAATCATTGATTTTGGCATTGCCACTCGCTTCAGTCGCACCAATCCGACATTCAAAAGTCTCCATCTTCTAGAAGGAACCCCCGCCTATTTGTCGCCAGAGCAAACCGGACGAATGAACCGTATGCTCGACTATCGCACCGACTTTTATTCACTGGGTGCAACCTTCTACGAACTGTTGACGGGACAATTACCGTTTCCCACTAAAGATTTCCTAGAGCTAGTCCACTGCCACATTGCCAGACCGCCGGCTCCCCCGCATGAATTAAACTCAACGATTCCCCAACCTGTTTCAGATCTGATTTTGAAACTGATGGCAAAGAATGCGGAGGATCGCTATCAAAGTGCCTGGGGCATCAAAGCAGATTTAGAACGCTGTGCCCAGCAACTGGCAGAAGTGGGTTTAATTGAACCTATGCCATTGGGACTGCAAGATGTTTCCGAGCAGTTCCGCATTCCTCAAAAACTATATGGGCGAGAAGCGAAGATTGCAGCATTATTGGCGGCTTTCGACAGAGTGGCAGGGAATGAGGGAATAGGGGAATGGGGAAGTGGGGGAGCAGAAAAAGACATTACCCTACTACCGCATCGTGAAATGATGCTGGTCTCCGGTTATGCTGGCATCGGCAAAACGGCATTGGTGCAGGAACTCCATAAACCGATCACAGCAAACCAAGGCTATTTTATCTCTGGCAAATTTGACCAATTTGGGCGCAACATTCCCTACAGCGCCATTGTGAATGCCCTGCAAAAGTTAGTGCAGCAACTCTTGAGCGAACCGGATGAGCAGGTGGAAGTGTGGCGATCGCGCCTGCTCACTGCTCTGGGCAGCAACGGACAAATCATCATTGATGTCATCCCCGAAGTTGAGTTAATCATTGGCAAGCAGTCGCCCATACCCGAAGTTGGAGCAACTGAGGCACAGAACCGCTTTAATCTCACGTTTCAAAGATTTGTGCGGGCGTTTTGTGCAAAAGAGCATCCCCTAGTGATTTTTTTAGACGATCTACAGTGGATCGATTCTGCGACTTTGAAGTTAATCGAACTCATCTTACTTGATGAGCAAATCCAGTATCTGTTTTTGATTGGAGCCTACCGAGATAACGAACTGACTCCAACGCATCCGTTGGTCTTAACGCTAGAGAGTATGCGAAACCAGGGAGTAGTACTTCAGGAAATCATCCTGACCCCTTTAACCCTGGAACCGTTGAGTCAACTGATAGCTGAGACATTACATCACAATCCTGATATCGTTCGCGCCCTAGCCCAAGCTGTGTCACGTAAAACCGAGGGCAACCCTTTCTTTGTCGGTGAATTTTTGAAAATGCTGTATGGCGAACATCTGTTGACTTTCGATGCACAAAAGTTGAGCTGGCAGTGGGACCTAGCTGAGATTGAAGCTCAAGATATCACTGATAATGTGGTGGAGTTGCTGCTGCATCAGTTGCAGAAATTGCCGGAAGCAACACAGCAAGTTCTCTCCATAGCTGCCTGTGTTGGGTCTGAGTTTGATTTAGAAACGTTGGCGATCGTTTGCGAAAAATCACCGAAAGCAATTTTCCAGGATCTACTAGCAGCAATACAAGCGGGATTAATTCAACCTCTATCTGAATTGGACGAAGATTTGTTAGTTCAAGAGTATAAGTTTTCGCACGATCGCGTTCAGCAAGCGGCTTATGCTTTGATTGATGAATCGCAGAAACAGGTTGTTCATCTCCAAATCGGTCGCAATTTGCTCGAAAAAACTTCACCAGAGCAACGATCCGATCGGTTGTTTGAAATCATCGATCATCTCAATCAAGGACTTGAGCTAGTCACTGCTCAATCAGAACGAACTGAAATTGCCAGATTTAATTTAATGGCAGGTCAGAAAGCAAAGGCATCAACGGCTTATGAAGCAGCTTTTAAGTATTTCACTACAGGGTTTCACCTCCTCAATTCAGAGAGTTGGCAGAGTGAGTATGACCTTACCTTAGCGCTGTACTCAGAAGCAGCAGAAGCGGCGTATCTCCAGGGTCACTTTGATGAGATGGAACAGTTGGTAGAAGTGGTACTTGATCGTGGCAAAACAGTGGTTGACAAAGTGCAGGCTTACGATAGCAGAATTCAAGGATATTTGTCACAGGGCAACCTGAAAGAAGTACTAAAAACTGGATTGGAAGCGTTAAAGCTCTTGGGAATAGATTTAATAGAAAATCCAAGTCAGGCAGATATTCAAAGGGAATTGGAGTCAACGGCTGCACTACTTGCTGAACGAGAAATCGAAGACTTGATCAATTTACCAGAGATGACTGCACCAGAACCACTGGCAGCTATGTCAATCCTAGCGAATATGGGGTCTGCTGTATTTATAACGTTACCAGCACTGTGGATACTGATTGTATGTAAAAGGGTAAATCTGTCAGTTAACTACGGTAGTAATACCTGGTCACCACATAGTTATGTTGCTTACGGATCTGTTCTATGTGGAGTTGTTCAAGACATTGAACTCGGTTATAAATTTGGACAACTGGCTCTCAGCCTGGCAGAACGATTGCATAGCAAAAAAGGAAACTCGAAAACATTAATGTTTTCGAGTTTCCATATCCTGCACTGGAAGGTGCATCTTAGGATATCAATAACATTTCTGGTTGATGCTTATCAAAATGCGGTGGAAACCGGAGACTTTGAATCTGCTGGTTATACTGCATATTTCGTGTGCCATAACTCATTTTTTGCTGGAGAGAAACTTACCCAACTAGAACAAAAAACAGCAACTTACAGCAAAGCGATCAACCAAATCAGACGGGAAAGCCCCTCGAATTGGCTTGCAATATTGTGGCAGACCATTCTTAATTTGCTAAATAGGTCTGAGAATCCCAGCCGCTTAGTTGGTCGGGTGTGTAATGAAGAGCAGGCGTTACCACACGCTATTGCAGTTAAAGATGGAAGTGCAATTAAAATACTCCATTTATACAAAGTTATATTATGTTATCTATTTGGAGAATATCATCAAGCAGTACAAATTGCTATTTTAGCAAGGCAACATTTTGAAGAGGTGACAGCAATAACGATTTTACCTGTATTCTGCTTCTATCATTCTCTGGCGCTTTTGAGCCTATCGCTCGATGCTTCAAACTCTGAAAAATCAGCTTGGCTAAACTCTGTTAACACTAACCAAGAAAAGATGCAGAAATGGGCAGAACATGCCCCAATAAATTATCTACATAAATTTTATCTAGTCGAGGCAGAGAAAGCGCGAGTCTTAGGGCAATTTCTTGAGGCTGAAGAGTTTTATGAACGGGCGATCGCAGGTGCTGCTGAAAATGAGTATATCCAGGAAGAAGCACTCGCGTATGAATTAGCGGCTAAACATTATCTGGCGCGAGGTCGGTCAAAAATTGCTCAAACCTATATGAAAGAGGCGCATTATTGTTACGATCGCTGGGGCGCGATCGCTAAAGTTAAAGACTTAGAAACTCGCTATCCACAGTTCTTTTCTCAGTCGTCTAGAGCTGCTTCCACATCAATTCCTATTACTGCTGAAACTATCACTAATCCCTTCCATACCGCTTTCGATTTAGCAGCAGTGATGAAAGCTTCACAGGCGATTTCTCGTGAAATTGAACTGAAGCAATTGCTGCGATTACTGATGCAAACTTTAATTGAGAATGCTGGCGCACAAACCGGATATCTGATTTTAGAAAACTCAGGAAAATGGTTAATCGAAGCGGCTTGTGAACTCAATGCCGATGAAAATGCTTGTGCGACTCAGGTGTTACAGTCTATTCCAATTGCCGAACAATTGCCAGAATCAATCATTCAATATGTGATTCGGACTCTGAAGCCTGTCATCTTAAATGATGCGACTCGTGAAGGTGCTTTTATTAATGAGCCATATATTCAACAGAACCAGCCTCAATCTATTTTCTGTTTGCCGCTGCTGAATCAAGCCAAGCTGGTCGGTGTATTGTATTTAGAAAATCGGTTAGCAGCTAGAGTATTTACACCAGAGCGATCGCAGGTCTTGCAGCTATTATCGACTCAAGCAGCGATCGCCATCGAAAATGCCAACCTTTACTCAGAACAGCAGGCTAAGGAAAGCAAGATCACCCAGTTTCTTGAAGCGATTCCGGTGGGAATTGCGATCGTGGATGCGACGGGTTGCCCTTACTATGCCAACCAATGCGGCAATCAACTCATGGGCAAAGAAACTGATACTTCCATAGCACCGGAGCAGCTCTCAGAGGCTTATCAGCTTTATGTAGCGGGAACGGATCAAATCTATCCAGCGGAGAGCTTGCCTATTGTGCGGGCATTAAGGGGCGAACGCATCAGGACTGAAGATATAGAAATTCGTCGAGATCATGTCACAATTCTAATTGAGGCACGGGGAACACCAGTTTTTGATCGACAGGGCAATATCGCTTATGCGATCGCTACCTTTCAGGACATTACAGAGCGCAAACAAGCCGAGAAACTCCTAGCCGACTACAACTGCACTTTAGAGCAACAGGTCGCAGAACGAACTGCTGCGTTACGACAAAGTGAGGCCAATTACCGTAACCTGATTCAAACTGCGAATTCAATCATCCTTCGCACGGATAGGGAAGGACGAATTCGATACATGAATGACTATGGACTGAGCTTTTTTGGTTATGAGGAAGATCAGATTTTAGGGCGTACCCTACTGGAAACAATCGTTCCAGAAACCGAAATATCTGGACGTGATCTCAAGCAGTTTGTTCACAATCTGTTTCACAATCTTGAAGCTTCCTTGCCTCAAGCTTACTTGCAAACCGAGAATGAAAACCTTTGTCGAGACGGTAGACGGGTTTGGATTGCCTGGTCGAATCAAGCCATCTTCAATGACCAGGGAGATGTCGTTGAAATCTTATCGGTGGGCAATGACACCACCCAGCGCAGACAAGCAGAAGAGGCATTACAACGCAGTGAAGCTAAGTTCCGCAATATTTTTGAAAACTCACAGGTTGGCATCTTCCGCACCCGCCTCTCGGATGGATTACTTCTCGATGCCAATCAACGCTACGCCAATCTGCTTGGCTTTGATTCATCAGAGGAGATGATTGGGCTTGAACACGCCACAGACTACTATGTAAATCCCAGCGATCGCCAACAATTCCTTGAGGTGCTGAAGCGGGATCGGGAAGTGCGAAGCTATGAAGCACAGGGGCGAAAACGAGATGGGACAGTGTTTTGGGGACTTTTCTCTGCTTATCTGAATGCAGACGATGACTACATTGAAGGGGTGATTGCGGATATTAGCGAACAGCAAGCTGCGCTACGCGAACGCAAGCAAGCAGAAGAAGCCCTACAAGCCTCCGAGACAAAGCTACGGACTCTAATTGAGGCAATTCCCGATCCATTGTTTGTACTGTCTGCTGAAGGGCGATTCCTTGAAATAATGGTACTGGAACCAAATCTGCTATGGCAACCCTTTGAGGAGATGATTGGTCAAACCATGCATCAACTCGGAAAGGAACAAGCTGATGAATTTCTAAGTTATATTCAGCAGGTGCTGAGAACCCAACAAATCCTCACAGTCGAGTACAGTGCTTTTCTAAATGAACGAGAAGCCTGGTTTGCGGCTCGCATTGCCCCAATCAGCCACGATCAGGTGATTTGGCTGGCGCGAGATATTACGGCGCTGAAGCAAGCAGAAGAAGCCTCAATTTTAGAGGAGCGCAACCGCATGGCACGCGAAATTCACGATACACTCGCTCAGGCGTTTACAGGTATTCTGGCTCAGGTAGGTGCTGCAAACCAGGTGCTAACGGATGATGTAGAAGCAACTGGGGCACATCTGGACCTGATCAAAGAATTGGCGCGAACTGGACTGACTGAAGCGCGGCGATCGGTCTTTGCGCTCCGCCCTCAGCTTTTGGAGGAGGGCAGTTTACAGAGCGCTCTACATCGTCTCATCGCTCAAATCAGAACTGCCGCAATGGATACCACTTTATATTATGAGATTGAGGGTACGGTGTATTCTCTACCGGCTGAAGTCGAGACTAACCTACTGCGAATGGGGCAGGAAGCATTAACCAATGCGATTAGACACGCCAATGCTGACGAAATTCGAGTGCAGCTAGTCTACGATCGCGATCAGTTTTGCTTGCGCGTGAGAGACAATGGACAAGGTTTTGGAGTTGGGAGTATTCCATCCTCTGAGGGTTTTGGCTTACTAGGCATGAGCGAACGGGCAGAGCGCATCGGCGCACAACTCACGATTAGGAGTCAACCTGGACAGGGAACAGAAATTATTGTCACCGTCAATCGGAAGTAGTATCACGATGAGCCAAGCCACAACCATTCGAGTTCTAATTGCGGACGACCATGCTATTTTTCGGCAAGGATTAGCCACGATTATTAACCGTGACCCAGATATGAGCGTGATTGCCCAAGCCGAAAATGGGGAACAGGCGATCGCCGCCTTTCGGGAACACCAACCAGATGTAACGCTAATGGATCTGCGAATGCCTGAAGTGGAAGGAGTTGCCGCTATCAGTGCAATTTGTGCGACGGCTAAATCGGCTCGGATTATTGTACTAACCACGTATGATAGTGACGAAGATATTTATCGGGGATTGCAGGCAGGCGCAAAAGGATATCTGTTGAAAGAAACTGAACCTGACGAGCTTCTGAATGCTATTCGTACCGTTCATCGGGGTCAGAAGTATATTCCGCCCGATGTAGGAGCAAAGTTGGTACAGCGCCTCAGCAATCCAGAACTGAGTGAACGAGAACTAGAAGTACTCGGCTCACTGGCGCAGGGAATGAGCAATGCCGATATTGCGGCTGCTTTGAGTATTGGTGAAGGCACTGTCAAATCTCATGTCAATCGGATTTTGAATAAGTTAGATGTTAGCGATCGTACCCAAGCTGTGATTGTTGCCGTTAAACGTGGCATTGTTAGTTTGTAGGATGTACTTTCGATAGAATTGGGATTCTAACTTGAGTTAGAGCCAGCCTTCTACTCCACGATGGAATGGTTACTCTATCAATTTGTACTGTAAAAAATTTAACTCGGTATAGACGACGGCTTGAAGGCGATCGCCTATATTGAATTTATGCAAACAGTCATGCAAATGGATCGAGCAAGTAAATTGCACAGTTCCATGCTTGATACAAATGTAAAAAGATGAGCAACGATCGTAGCCACAGGTCTTTACTTGTACCACCTTCAACTCAAGATTGGATTCAAGGTATTCTGAGTGCCAAGGTAGTGCTGGTGATGTACGGAGATTATCAATGCCCTAGAAGTGCGGACGTTTACAAGCTGATTAAAGCGATCAAACGAGAGCTTAGTGCTGCTTTTGGAGAAAATTATTTATGCTTCATCTTCCGTCATTTTCCACAAACACAGATTCATCCCCATGCTCAACGGGCAGCCCAAGCTGCCGAAGCCGCCGCCGCCCAAGGAAAGTTTTGGTTAATGAGCGATACCTTATTTGACCATCAACAAAGGTTGGAGAACGGTTATCTTGTCGAGTACGCCAATGATTTAGGGCTTGACATTCCTCAATTTCTCAAAGAGTTGTCTAAACAAGTGCATGTCGATCGCATCAACGAAGATATCGAAGGCGGAATAGAGAGTGGAGTAACGACTGCCCCAGCCCTGTTTATCAATAAAATTCGGTATACCGAGCGCTGGAACACGACGGAGTTGATGGCTGCCATGATTGCTGCAAGTCATTAAGTTCCCCGATCTTTGCTTTCAATTCATATCTGACTTGCCTGTAAGTGCTGTAAGCCATCTAATTGATGGCTAGACTTTGCCTACTCTGCTGAACAAAATTACCGCTTTTTGAACCATGCCAACAACTGAATTCCTGCGTATTGATTTAGTGAATTACAAATCAGTATTTCATTGAGGATAATTCTATGACACGTTTACTAGTACAAGACAAGAATAATTATGGGCATGAAGGTAAACCTCAGACTGATTCTCTTCAGGACTCCTCAGTCAATCATGCCCTGATTGCGATCGCGCAAGAAGTCACTGAGTTACTGAGACAAGTTTACTTGATGCAAACTGACGAAATTGAAACAGGAGAAACAGAATGATACTGCAAGATAAAGTGGCGTTAGTCACTGGTGGTACATCGGGAATCGGCAGAGCAACGGCGATCGCTTATGCCCAACAACAAGCAAAGGTGGTAGTAGTTGGTCGTCGAATTGATGAAGGTAAAGAAACTGTTCGATTGATCAAAGAAGCTGGCGGAGATGCTATTTTTGTGCAGATGTCACGAAAGAAGCCGATGTTAAAGCAATGGTTGATAAAGTAGTTGACGTTTTTGGTCGGTTAGATATTGCCTTTAATAATGCAGGAACTATCGGCGAAAATCATTCATTGATTGAGCAAACAGAAGTGGAATACCATCGCACGATGAACGTCAATGTCAAAGGCGTTTGGTTGTCAATGAAACATGAAATTACTCAGATGTTGAAACAGGGAAGTGGTGCGATCGTCAATATGGCATCTGCAAATGGAGTCGTTGCATTTCCTACCTTCCCCCTCTACACCGCGAGTAAAAGCGCGGTAATCGGTTTAACAAAAGCTGCTGCGCTCCAATATGCCAAAGCGGGTATTCGCATCAATGTCGTTGCACCAGCGGTAATCGAAACAGATATGTTTGAAGCAGCGACAGGTGGGCAGGATGAAGTCAAAGCTTACATGGCAGGACTTCACCCGATCGGACGGATTGGAACACCGCTTGAAGTTGCAAATGCAATCTTGTTTTTATCATCTGACATGGCATCGTTCATAACAGGTGAAACGTTGATGGTAGATGGTGGCTATGTAGCACAGTAGTCGATCGGCAATGCAAAATATTGCAGTGATCGAATGCGCGATGGCTAGCTTTTGTCTGTTTTGTTGAGCAAATTGCCAATCTTTGAACCATGCTAACAATTACAACGCCAACCCTTAAAGCCAAGCGTAAGGGCTTAACGCACACTCGATTACAGCAAGTAATCGGCTATATTCGTGCTCACCTTGATCGAGATTTATCACTGACGGAACTTGCAGAAGTGATCAATATTAGCCCGACTTACTTTGCAAGTTTGTTTAAGCAAACAATGGGAATTTCTCCCCGTCAGTACGTGATTCAGCAGCGCGTGGAACAGGCAAAATTGATGCTATCGAAAACAGATCTGGCGATCGCGGACATTGCCCTGCAAGTCGGCTTCTCCAGCCAAAGCCATTTGACGCAGCACTTCAAACGATTCACAGGAAAGACCCCCAAGCAGATTCGTTAGCGCCATAAGAATCTGAAAGAAATCGAGCCTTGGAACTCATTACATTGACATTAAGTTAGGCAAGAATCTGAAGCAGCAACAGAACTAAGATTGTATCTTCGTCCACAACGTCAACTAAGAATGGATCGGACAAAAATGAGCATTCAGCAATTGATCACGCCTGAAAAGCACGACCTAGGTGGGTTTAGCGTACAGCGCATTTTACCGAGTGAAACCCTAAAAATGGTTGGCCCTTTCATCTTCTTTGATCACTTAGGCCCATCTATTTTCCCGGCTGGAAAAGGCGTCGATGTTAGACCTCATCCCCACATCAATTTAGCGACGGTTACCTATTTGTTTGAAGGAAGCCTTCTGCATAGAGATAGTCTAGGGACAGTACAAGAGATTTTTCCGGGCGAGGTGAACTGGATGACAGCGGGCAAAGGTATTGTTCATTCTGAGCGATCGCCCGAGAGCTTTAGAGAGAAAGAGTCTACTCTTCACGGCATTCAGACCTGGATTGCCCTCCCCGAAATCGCTGAAGAAGTTGAACCCAGCTTTTCACATTATTCGGCGACTGATTTACCGAGGTGGACTCAAACAGGCACCAGCGCGACCTTGATCGCCGGTAGCTATCAGTCTCACCAATCACCAGTTAAAACCTACTCTGCTACTCTTTACCTAGCGCTTGTTTTCACGGAGGGTAGTCAATTTCAGCTAGCGCCAATAGAAGGTTTAGAAAGGGCAGTTTATAGCGTCACATCCGGCCTATTCGTAAATGGAAAGCCTTTAGAGCCATATCGTCTAGCCGTTTTAGCGCCGGATGAATCAGTAAATATCAGTGCGGGGGCTGAGGCAAAAGCAATGATTATCGGCGGGGCACCAGTGGGCGATCGCACAAAGTACTGGAACTTTGTGTCGAGCCGCTCAGCGCGTATCGAGCAGGCAAAACGAGATTGGCAAGACCGCCGCTTCCCGGCGGTTCCCGGTGAAACTGAATTCATTCCGCTCCCTGATAATTCAGATCACGGTAGTAGCGCGCCCCCTCTGAGCTGACGATAGTTAGGCGTTTTTGCTGAGCGAG
Source organism: Microcoleus sp. S36a_B3 (assembly GCF_036700745.1). Taxonomy (NCBI): domain Bacteria; kingdom Bacillati; phylum Cyanobacteriota; class Cyanophyceae; order Oscillatoriales; family Microcoleaceae; genus Microcoleus; species Microcoleus sp. S36a_B3. The sequence continues at coordinate 15,295 of NZ_JAUBPN010000041.1, forward strand.
AGAACAGCAGCTTAACTTGTACACCAAGGCTTTCTACTATTTCGGATTAAGTCTATTTCATTCGCAAAACGCTTGGGAAATGATATGGAAGTTGGAATTGACAGTTTTGCCTCGGTTGGAACGAGTGAGAATGGTGAAACGACGGATGCCGCGCAGTCTGTCGCCGAACTGCTGGAGAGAATAGAGCAGGCGGATCGTTCCGGCTTGGATATCTTCGGTATCGGCGAGCATCATCGGCATGAATTTTTAGATTCGGCAAACGCGGTTATTCTCGCCGCTGCCGCCGCACGCACCGAGCGCATCCGTCTAACCAGCGCGGTTACGGTGCTGAGCGCGGCTGACCCGGTGCGTGTGTTTCAACAATTCGCCACGCTCGATTTGATTTCAAAAGGTCGCGCCGAAATGGTGGTCGGGCGCGGCTCGTTCACCGAAGCCTTTCCGCTATTCGGATTAAGTCTCGGCGATTACGACGAGATTTTTGCTGAAAAGCTCGAACTCTTGCTCAAAATTCGGGACAATGAAACGGTCGATTGGTCGGGCAAATTTCGCCTCGCGCTGGAAAACCAAGCGATTTATCCGCGTCCGCTGCAAAAGCCGTTTCCCATCTGGATCGGGTTCGGCGGTACGCCGCAGTCTTTCCGCCGCGCCGGAATGCTTGGACTGCCGCTCGTGGTCGCCATTATCGGCGGCGAAACGCATCGCTTTCGTTCGCTCGTCGATTTATACCGCGATGCCGGAGCGCGCGCCGGCATCGCGCCCGAAGCATTGAAAGTTTCATTGCATTCAATCGGTTATGTCGCCGACACGACCGAGCAAGCCATTGAAGAGTTCGGCGTTGCTGAATACAGGTATGAATTCAAGATTTCGGAATTTCTAGAAGCCAAGTATGGTGAGTTTTGTAACATCAAGCGAAAAGTGGATTCATACCGTGAATCAGCAACGCCAAGAGTTCTTTCCAGGGTACGCCGAAACCTTCACTAGAATCTGCAGAGAGAGAGGCTGGCCGCCCGTTACGCGCGCCGCTTTTGACGCGCAGCGCGGCGCAACCGGCGCGTTACTCGTAGGCAGTCCCGAAGAAGTGGCGGAGAAAATCCGCCGTCACAGCGAATCGCTCGGCGGCATTTCAAGAGTAACGTTTCAAATGGACAACGCGCAGATGAACCACGCCCAACTGATGCGCTCCATTGAACTGATTGGAATGCGAATGTCGCCACTCTTGAACAATTAAAATATGCTCGCGATCGTAGACAACCTACCCATCGTTCTATATACAGCTCAAAAGAAACATTGGGTGAAATTGAGGCAACCGCATCATTGTAATTTAGGTGCCCAAAACTATGAATTCACAAACACCTCAAACCACCACCACTGCTGACGAGTCGGCAATTCGTGATTTTCTTCACCAGATGATTGATGCTTGGAATGGAGGCAGCGGTGAAGACTTTGCTGCTCCGTTTAGCGAAACTGCCGACTTCATCGCCTTCGAGGGAACGCATCTCAAGGGTCGAAAAGAAATAGCTGAATTTAACCAGCAAGCCTTCGATACCGTTGTCAACGGAACACGCCTGGAGGGTGAGGTGAATTTCGTCCACTTCCTGAATTCTCAACTTGCTCTCATGAGCGGAGCTGTCAGGGTAATGCTGCCCGGACAATCCGAAACTTCACCGTCACGAAATTCGATGCAGCTATTCGTCATGATGAAACGTGATCGAGATTGGCAAATTGAAGGGCTACTCAAGGCCCGGAAGTGGACGCTAGAACGGCAATTTTTCCTGGACGAGTTTGACTCGCTGAGTGAAGAGGCTCAACGTCAATTAACCGATCTCGTTATAGATATCAAGCAGGCTTCACTTCAATCGCGTGAGTCAACAAAGAATTTGGCAACGATCGTGAATGAAATAAGAATCTGAAAGAAATTAAGCATTGTAATCAATACAGTTGAGATAGAACAAACTAGGAGAATCTAACGTGGTCAAAGAGCAAACTGTAGACAAACAAGCAAATGTACAGGCAACCCCTAATCTGACACCTGCTCAGGAAGCTTTACAAGCGGTCTGGGAAGAGCATATCGGGCACGAGTTTGGTACTCACAGCCCTGAAGATGCTCTCGCTACAATGGTTGAGGACGCTTACGTGAATCACATTCCGGTAATGACTGGGGGAGTAGGGAAACCGGCACTGCGTGAGTTTTATTCCAAGTACTTCATTCCACAGATGCCGCCGGATATAGAACTGGCTCCGGTTTCGCGCACAATCGGAACCAATCAACTCGTCGATGAAATGCTGGTTAAGTTCACTCATACCATCCAGATGGACTGGATGCTACCCGGCATTGCTCCGACCGGGAAACAGGTTGAAGTGCCAGTGGTCGCGATTATTCGGTTCCGTGACGGCAAGTTAGCCCATGAACACCTCTACTGGGATCAGGCGAGTGTATTGGTTCAACTCGGCATGCTTGATCCGGTTACGCTGCCCGTTGTAGGGGTTGACAGTGCACGCAAGGTACTTGATCCGGGCTTGCCCTCAAACGCACTGCTCGATCGTGCCAGCAATCGCGACTAAGTGTAGGAGCCAGCAAATATCAATGCCTAAACCCGCCATTTTGCAACCAGGATCGTACTCATCCTGGTTGTAGGAGGTGCTTCTTATTGCTGGCCCCTACACGTATTGCTCATTGAGTTTTTGACAAAGTGACACAGCCATTCACAACAAGAGGTAACTATCATGATGCTGAAAGACAAGGTTGCTTTGGTGACTGGCGGAACATCGGGAATTGGTAGAGCAACTGCGATCGCTTATGCCCAACAACAAGCAAAGGTGGTAGTAGTTGGTCGTCGAATTGATGAAGGTGAAGAAACTGTTCGATTGATTCAGGATGCTGGCGGAGAGGCGATTTTTGTGCAAGCAGATGTCACGAAAGAAGCCGATGTTAAAGCAATGGTTGATAAAGCGGTTGGCGTTTTTGGTCGGTTAGATATTGCCTTTAATAATGCAGGAACTGTCGGCGAAAATCCCTCATTGATTGAGCAAACAGAAGCGGAATACGATCGCATTATGAACGTCAATGTCAAAGGTGTTTGGTTGTCGATGAAACATGAAATTGCTCAGATGTTGAAAAAGGGAAGTGGTGCGATCGTCAATACGGCATCTGCGAATGGAGTAGTTGCACTTCCTGGCGTACCCCTCTACACCGCGAGTAAGCACGCGGTAATAGGCTTAACAAAAGCTGCTGCGCTCCAATATGCCAAGGCGGGTATTCGCATCAATGTCGTTGCACCAGCAGTAATCGAAACAGATATGTTTGAAGCAGCTACAGGTGGGCAGGATGAAGCCAAAGCTTACATAACAGGACTTCACCCGATCGGACGAATTGGAACACCGCTTGAAGTTGCAAATGCAGTCCTGTTTTTATCATCTGACCTGGCATCGTTCGTAACAGGTGAAACGTTGATGGTAGATGGTGGCTTTGTAGCGCAATAGTCGAAAAGCAGGGCGAAATGTTTGATACAGCACTTCAAGCGACTCACTAAAGTAACACTGAAATAGGTTCGCTAATTCCATAGGAAACTCCATAAGAATCTGCAAGAAGTTGAGTGTTGGAACTGACTACACTCAAGTGAACTAAGACAAAGAGACCTTAGGAGTTGATGATTATGTCCAAAGTTGGAGAACAGAAAAAGATGATGAACCGAAACAAAGAGATTTACGAGTGCGTCATTGTCGGTGGCGGTTCCGCTGGACTCAGTGCGGCACTGCTTTTAGGCAGAAGTCGCCGTCGAGTGTTAGTCTGCGACAAAGGGAATCCGCGTAACGCTCCCGCACACGAGTCGCACAGTTTTTTCACCCGCGATGGCATCAGTCCACATGAACTTTTGAGCATCGGGCGCGACCAACTCAAACCTTATAAAAGCGTTGAATTTCAAGCGATCGGGGTCAAGGAAATCAACCCATCCGGCAATCAATTTGAAGTTGTGTTTGAGGATGGCACGATTAAAAAAACGCGCAAAATTTTGCTGGCTTTCGGGGTAATGGATGAATTTCCAGCTCTCGAAAACTTTGGTGATTTCTGGGGCAAAAGCGTGTTTCATTGTCCCTATTGCCATGCCTGGGAAGTGCGCGACGAGCCGCTTGCCATTGTTGGAAATGGCGAAACGGGCATCGAAATGGCGGCATTGCTGAAAAATTGGAGTGCTGATTTAGTCCTCTGCACCAACGGCAAAGCCGATCTAACCGCTGATCAAAGGACACTCTTGGAAAACCACAAAATCCTTGTTCGCGAAGAGAAAATTATCCGACTCGAAGGCGATAACGGACAATTAGAAAACATCGTTTTTGAGACAAACGAGAAAATTGCGCGTCGCGGAATACTGATCCGACCAAAGCAAACACTCCGTTCAAACCTAGCTGAAAAGTTAGGCTGTGAGTTGAATGAATTTAATTTAATCAAGACGACCAATGTTTTTAACGAAACTAGCGTCAAAGGCGTTTATGCGGCAGGTGACATCACTTCACCCATGCAAGTGATCGTCGCTGCTGTTTTTCAGGGTAGCGTTGCTGCTAGCGGCTTAAATCACTCTCTGATTATGGAAGATTTCCTCTAAATTAAGGTAATTCAATCTTCATCAGAACAAGCATTGTAGCTGGTCTAGTTTCATAGATCAAGAGAGTAGGGAAAGTCATGCGTGTTAATTACATATCAAGTCTACAGAGCGATCTAATGATGCAGTCTTTGTGGTGGTGGGTTGGTAGCGCAGTAGTCGAAAGGCAGTACGAAACGTTGCGACCAAGTAGCGATCGACACCGATATTAATCCCGCAGACAGCGACTTTGCCGCAGAGCAGACCAAGATGACTGCCCTCGGTCGCTATGGACAGGGTGACGAGGTAGCTGGCATGGTCTCTTATCTCGCCAGTTTTGAAGCTGATTTTGTTACGGGCGCAAGTCTCAAAATTGATGGCGGCTATACCGCTTGAACAACAGGTAATCCAGATCTGCAACCACTACAGCAATCCTAATTGGAGTCTGACGGGTCGTAAGGATGGAACCCTGGCTGGAGGCGCAGCCCTCACTCCCCTTATTCACAAGTAGGTCGTAAACGCTACAAACCTTATTCAGAGAAATTCAGAGGACATCATTATTTCGCAAAAACTCTCAGAAAAAGTTGCACTCGTCACATAGCTCATCCACACAGCAGAAAACAGCAATGATAAACTCTTCGATATCAAACATTTTTTTCACCTTCTGTTCTGGCACAATTGCTTACCAGAAGCATAGGGTGGGATTTTCCTTATTGAAAGTTGCACATTGCCTGTTAGTTATCATCGTTCTGGTTGTCAGTGTGCTTGTTGGCTCTGGTTGGCTGAATCGCGCAACTCCTGCTTCAACTTGTGACATCGCAACTCGCTCTACCCAAATCGGGAGTGGAACGCTTTCCTATAATCAAGCAGGGACAGGACAGCCGATTTTACTGCTGCATGGATTATTTGCCGAGAAAGAGCAGTGGAATGGCATGATGTGCGAGTTGGCTAGAGTAGGTTATCAAGCGATCGCACCCGATCTACCCGGTTATGCCAAGAGTACTGGATTTACCGTGAAAGACTATGCACTAGAGAATCAGGTAGCCCTCCTGCACCAGTTTGTCGAGCAGCTAAAGATTCAATCCCTTGATGTTGCAGGTAGCTCGATGGGGGGCACGATCGCAGCCCTTTACAGCCAGCTTTATCCCAACCAAGTTCGCAGCCTCGCCTTTATCGGTTCACCGCTAGGCGTAACGAATTGGGCAACTAGCGTCAGGAAATCGATTATTGAGGGCATCAATCCCTTTATTCCGATTACCAAAGAGCAGTTCGATCTAGAAATCAGTCTGCTTTTCGTGACGCCTCCTACGATTCCGGATGAGGTCAAAACCGAGAAAGTGAACGATTATGTGAATCGTAATCGAAATTATCAGCAGACTTGGGACATTGTGAATCTTTATGATGATGTGCTTTGTCAGTTGCCTCACAGTCGGGTTCCGACCCTGGCAATTTGGGGTCAGGAAGACAAAATCTATGATATTCGGGATGTCGATCGCTCACATCGCTGTTTTCCAGGGAGTCAAATTATTCAATTACCCAAAGCAGGACATTTGCTGTTGATCGAAAACGCTCAGGAAGCAGCATCGAATTATCTTGGTTTTCTGAAAAAAATCAAAAATCGATAGACGAATCAAGCATTCAGCAATTAGGCTTTGGTGTCGAGGAATTGAATCTCAGCCAGTTGTTGGCTAATGACCTGAACATTAGGCTTACAAAAGAAAGGAGATCGCTATGAGAAACAATGGAACGACATGACTATTTAGTTAAGTTGCACATCGCCTTTGGCTGGGAGCGAGAAAACTTTTTTGGTATGCTACGAGGCTGTGATATCTGCATTTGCTACTAAACGGTAACTACCTTACCAAATCGTGCTGACTTACGAAGTTAGGTAGAACTTACCTACGCTGAATAGTATTGAAATCCCGTCACTGTTTATTCTAAATCAAGGAGAGTTGGCACAGATGGAATCTATGAAAGCAGCCGTATTAACTGCGTTTGGTGATGCTGAGAAGTTTGAGATTCAAACTGTTCCGATACCAACACTGAAGGCGAATCAGGTGTTAGTCAGAGTTTGTGCAACCTCGATTAACCCGGTCGATTATCAAACTCGTCGTGGTGATTACAAAGAACTGGTTCAATTACCCGCCATCCTTGGAGTTGATGTTTCAGGGGTGATTGAGGCAATTGGCGAAGCTGTGACTGATTTCAAGGTGGGAGACAACGTGTATTACTCGCCGCAAATTTTTGGAGAATTCGGTAGCTACGCTCAGTATCATGTGGCTGATGCAGCGATTGTTGCATTGAAGCCTGCAAATCTATCGCACATTGAAGCAGCTTCTTTTCCGCTTGCAGGCGGAACGGCTTGGGATTGTCTAGTGACTAGGGGCAATCTACAAGTTGGTGAAACAGTTCTCATCCATGCGGGTGCGGGTGGAGTGGGTTCGATCGCAGTTCAACTCGCCAAAGCGATAGGGGCATACGTTTTTGCAACGTGTAGTTCTAGAAACCGAGATTTCGTGACAGAACTGGGTGCAGATCGAGTGATTGATTACAAAAATGAAGATTACGTAGAAGTCATTCGTCAAGAAACAAATGGACTGGGTGTGGATTTAGTTCTAGATACAATCGGCGGAGAAACAATTCAGCGTAGTCTAGAAATCATTCGTCCCTTTGGTAGGCTTACAAGCATTGTAGACATTGCAGTACCGCAATCGCTTTTTGAAGCATGGGGTAAGAATCTGACGATTCATTTTGTTTTTTCACCCCAGTATCGAGCAAAATTAGAGGCTTTGACAAAACTGATCGAGCGTCATCAGCTTCGCCCAGTGATTGATTCAGTATTTTCTTGGGATCAGGTCATTCTGGCACATCAACGTATAGAGCAGGGAGGAACACGGGGCAAAGTTGTGCTGAAGTTTACAGAAAATTAGACCAGCTTTACAGCATTGGTAATTGCTAAACGGATCGGAGTTTGATTGTGTGCTGAAGGTCAACATTGATTGGAACTCGCATAACAATCCCGTTGCACGCCAACCATACAAAGATAGTTAGTTGAGTACGAAAGGTTGCTAGCGGCAGATGATGGCGGGCGATCGCTGACTACGCTGAGGAGAAGAATGCGCTGGTAGAGAGATCGTTCCGTTAAAGCATCCACTTGAACAGAGGAGAGATTCAGATGTCAGAGAACAATAAAGCTGTCTTAGAAGCGGCAAATGCGGCGAACGCAGCAGGCAACTATGAAGGATTCTTGTCATTCTGCACTGACGACACGAAATGGACGTTCGTAGGGGACAAGACCCTTAACGGAAAAGAAGCTGTTCGCCAATATATGGCAGAGACATACATAGAGCCGCCAAAGTTTACGGTCGCCAACTTAATCGCTGAGGGTGATTTCGTCACGGCAGTTGGCGACATCACACTGAAGGACGCAGACGGGAAAGCGGCTCATTACTCGTACTGCGATGTCTGGCGCTTTCGCGGCAGCAAGATTATCGAATTAAGGGCTTTCGTCATCAAAATCTCGGTCTGACCCGCCGTCGTCGTTCACGTCGTTTTCAACCTGCTCACTATCCCGGTGATGGCAATCGCTGGCATGGGCTGAGATGCGATCGGAGTTCAATTTTTGAAAGTTAATATTGATTGCAACAGGAGAAATAGAATGATACTTCAGGATAAAGTGGCGTTAGTCACTGGAGGCACAGCGGGAATCGGTAGAGCAACAGCGATCGCTTATCCCCAACAACAAGCAAAGGTGGTGGTAGTTGGTCGTCGAATTGATGAAGGTGAAGAAACGGTTCGATTGATTCAGGATGCTGGCGGAGAGGCGATTTTTGTGCAAGCAGATGTCACGAAAGAAGCCGATGTTAAAGCAATGGTTGATAAAACGGTTGACGTTTTTGGTCGGTTGGATATTGCCTTTAATAATGCAGGAATGGGCGGCGAAAATCCCTCATTGATTGAGCAAACAGAAGCTGAATATGACCGCACTATGAATGTCAATGTCAAAGGTGTTTGGTTGTCGATGAAATATGAAATTGCTCAGATGTTGAAACAGGGAAGTGGTTCGATCGTCAATATGGCATCTGCGGTTGGAGTCGTTGCACTTCCTAACATACTCCTCTACACCGCGAGTAAACATGCGGTAGTAGGCTTAACAAAAGCTGCTGCGCTCCAATATGCCAAAGCGGGTATTCGCATCAATGCCGTTGCACCAGGGTCAATCCAAACAGATATGTTTGAAGCTGCTGCGCTCCAATATGCCAAAGCGGGTATTCGCATCAATGTCGTTGCACCAGGGGCAATCCAAACAGATATGTTTGAAGCAGTTACAGATGAAGCCAAAGCTTACTTGACAGGACTTCACCCGATCGGACGAATTGGAACACCGCTTGAAGTTGCCAATGCAGTTCTGTTTTTATCATCTGACATGGCATCGTTCGTAACAGGTGAAACGTTGATGGTAGATGGTGGGTTTGTAGCGCAATAGTCGAACGACAGTGCGAGATGACAACACTTGCAGGCAAAGTTGCACTGGTAACAGGTGGTTCTCGCGGTTTAGGAGCGGCGATCGTAGGGTATGCCAAAGGTGTCCAAGATTCCAAGTCTGAGCGTCGAAGCTCAGTCGGAAGAAAATCAAAAACAGAGAGAATTGTACGATGAAAATACGCTACGGGTTTCGACAGGTCGGCGATGTCGAAGTGTTCTACCGTGAGGCGGGGTCAAGCGATGCGCCAGTAATACTGCTGTTGCACGGCTTTCCAACCGCTAGCCATATGTTCCGTGACGTGATCCCTCTCCTTGCTGATCGCTTTCGGCTCATCGCGCCCGATCTACCTGGTTTTGGGCAGACCAAGGCACCGTCACGCGGGACGTTCGACTACAGGTTCGACCGCCTTACCGACGTGATCGAGGGCTTCACCGATGCTTTGTCGCTTGATCGATACGTACTCTACATCTTCGACTACGGTGCGCCGGTAGGTCTGCGTCTGGCGATGCGCCATCCTGAACGGATATCTGCGATCATCTCGCAGAACGGCAACGCTTACCTGGAGGGTTTCAGTGATGAATGGGGTTCGTGGGAGTCCTATTGGCGCGAACCGAGCGCAGCGAACCGGGAAGCCTGCCGACCCTCGCTCGCACCGGACACAATCCGGAACTGGCAGTATGGTACCGGAGCCGATCCAACCCTTCTGTCGCCTGACGGCTACGAACTCGACATCGCCTACATGGGGCGAGCGGGCGCGGAGGAGATCCAGCTCGATCTGATCCTCGATTACGGCAGCAACGTCGCGCTCTATCCGGATTTCCAGTCCTACTTTCGTGAGCAACGTCCGCCGCTTCTCGCCGTCTGGGGTCGTCATGATCCGGCATTTCTGCCCGCTGGTGCTGCCGCTTATCAGCGAGATCTCCCGAATGTAGAGATTCACCTGCTCGACGCCGGACATTTCGCGCTGGAGACTCATGCAGAGGAGGTGGCAACGTTGATCCGCGCATTCCTCGACAGAACGCTCGGTTCCACGCTGCGTCTTGAAGGTGATTGCACAAGAATCTGACAAAACACCCTAAGAATCTGAAAGAAACCGAGCATTAGGAGTCATTACACTCAGACTATGAAAACAGCAGATAGGAAGCAAAAACACATTCTTCGCGATAAGGGACATTCCATGAAACTCTATCATATGCCCGGTGCCTGTTCGCTGGCTGATCTCATCGTTCTTGAATGGATTGGTATGCCGCACGAAATCGTCAGGATGAGTCTTGAAAGCATCAAGTCACCAGACTATAGCTGTAGCCAATTAGATTAGGACACAGATTATAAGTCAAGATAGTCGCCGTAAAACAACCATCATTAATCACGTAACTAAAAAGGAGTTTGATCGTGCAGAACATCACACTTGACACTATCACTGAAGCCGTCATTAATCATGGCGATCGCGGCAAATCTCACCCGCGACTCTATGAAATTTACACGAGCTTGGTTCCACATTTGCATGACTTTGTGCGTGAGGTGAATCTGACAGAATCAGAATTGCAGCAGGGACGTAATTTTCTCAACCAGGCAAGTCATCACACTCAAGAGATTCCCACTGGAGAGATCCATTTGTTGACGGATCTACTAGGGATCTCAGAGTTGGTAGAATTGCTGAACGATTCGCATTGCGGTACAGAAAGCAATTTAGAAGGACCATTGTATGTGCCGAATGCACCAGAACGGCAGATGGGCGATCGCTTGGGTATTGATACAGAAGGAGATTCGCTTTTCCTGTCAGGCAGGGTTTTAGATTTGAACGGTCAACCGATCGCCAATGCTGTGATTGATGTTTGGCAACCCAACTCCAAAGGATTATATGATATCCAAGATCCATCTCAGCCGCTGGGGAATTTTCGCGGACGTTTCAAAACGAACAAGAGTGGAAAGTATATGTTTGAAACCGTCGTGCCACTAGGTTACAAAGTGCCAAGCAGTGGTCCATCTGGCGAATTGCTGCGACTCTTGGGACGGCATCCTTGGCGGGCGGCTCACATCCATTTCAAACTCAGTGCTCCGGAGTATACTTCGCTGACAACACAAATTTTTATTGCTGGCGATCCTCACCTGGATTCAGATACAACCTTTGCAGTTCAATCAGCGATCGTTCAATTGCAAAAGCACGAAGCACCAGACAAACTCAAGGCACACAATCAAAGTAAGCCGTTTTACACAACTGAATTTGATTTTGTGTTAAAACCCGCTACTCTCTAGCGGAAAATCATCAAGCAATGGTTGCACATTATGTCTACACCATCAATCCAGAACAATCTGCTAATTGGCATTTGGAAGTTAATTTCTGCAACTGCCATTTACGCTGATGGAACGGTGACTCCAGACGTGTATGGAACTCATCCGGTTGGCTACATCACTTACACATCAGATGGTCACATGATGGTGATGTTTTCTAGGAGCGATCGCTCACCGCTGAGTCAGGAGGTCAGATCACCGCTGACTCCCCAGATGCAATCTTTACCCGTGGAAGAGCTTGCTCAAGCATTTACAACATTCAATGCTTACGCTGGAACTTATACCTTGAGTGAGAACACAGTAACTCACCAGATCAAAATTGCATCAATTCCTAATCGGGTCGGTACAACATTAGTCCGCACTTTTACTCTGAGTGAGAGCCGAGTGACGCTGAAAACGTTGCCAGTTTTGAGTGATGGTGTTGAGGCGGTTTTCGAGTTGGTGTGGGAGCGCATTTAATTGCTTTGTCATTGCACCACAAAAGCATTTAAGTTTCTACAACTTTGCGACACAGTATCAAATTTAATTCAAGCTTCAACCGCAAGCGAATGCAATCTGAATCAAGATTTTAGCGCTATCAGCCGTCTCTAACTTGTAGCTTAACTCAGCAAACTTGACTGTTCTGAATCAAATGAATGTTGAAGAATGAGGACAACGAAACACCTGTTTCTCAGACATCTACGTTGTAGAAGTCTTCGGTAATGACGTTGAGTTTCATTTACTCGATACCGGACATTTTGCTCTGGAAGAAGATGGGGATGCGATCGCAAATCACATCACGCAATTTCTCGCATCATGGCTGCAACCCATCCCTGTCTAATAAGTGCGAAGATTGCTGGGCAAGCGCTTTCGTATTGGCGATGTTCACCTGATGGTGATACAGCCTCGCCTGCCCCGCTACAAACTTGAAATTCCCGATCATTATCGTTTTAGTGCTGTGGTGAAAGAGTATTTCTGAAGCCAAAACTGGTACACACAGCAATGCGACAGGCATTGCATACTTCAGTTTTTGTCTAAGTCTTAACAAAACCGAACATTTGCAGGAGGTCTAATGTTTATCGATTACCTGACACTCATGCTGATTAATCTATCGGCTGGACTCGCTCTGTTAGCTGCCTATGTGTATTTTGGTCTTGGTACTTCAAATCAGAAACGCTGGATTCCTGGTTTTGGTGTAGTCGGCGCGATCGCTTTAGTCACTGGCTTACACATGACTTTTACCTGGCCCATTATTGGTAGTTTCAATGTTGCCTATGGTGAAACAACTGTTCTGTTTGGCATTTTGTTTGTAGGAACTTCCCTAACTCTGGCAATGGGTTGGGAATTATTTACCCTGGGCATTTATGGATTCTTTGCAGGACTGGTATCGCTTCTAATTGGCTTTCGCATCATAAACCTGGGAATAACACAACTTCCTTTGCTGTCAGGAATTGGGTTCATTCTCGTTGGCTTAGGAGGAATTTTTTCTGTACCAACCCTCTCTCTCAAATCAACCCGGCTCTTGCGAACTATTGGAGCAATTGTGTTAAGTGTGGCAGCTCTCATCTTTGCTTATATCGGATTGACTGCCTACTGGGCGCATCTTGCGGACTTTTCGACATGGAAGCCCCTGCCAAGATAGTCGCCGTAAAACAACCATCATTAATCACGTAACTAAAAAGGAGTTTGATCGTGCAGAAAATCGCACTTGACACTATCACTGAAGCCGTCATTAATCATGGCGATCGTGGCAAATCTCACACGCGACTGTATGAAATTTACACGAGCTTCGTTCGACATTTGCATGACTTTGTGCGTGAGGTGAATCTGACTGAATCAGAGTTGCAGCAGGGACGTAATTTTCTCAACCGGGTCAGTCATCACACTCAGGAGATTCCCGCTGGAGAAATGCAGGCGTTAACAGATCTACTCGGAATCTCAGAGTTGGTAGAATTACTGCACGATTCGCATTGCGGTACAGAAAGCAATTTAGAAGGACCATTGTATGTGCCGAATGCACCAGAACGGCAGATGGGCGATCGCTTAGGCATTGATCCAGAAGGCGACACGCTTTTCCTGTCAGGCAGTGTTTTAGATGTGAACGGTCAACCGATCGCCAATGCTCTGATTGATGTTTGGCAACCCAATTCCAAAGGATTATATGACATCCAAGATCCATCTCAGCCGCTGGGGAATTTTCGCGGACGTTTCAAAACGAACAAGAGTGGAAAGTATATGTTTGAAACAGTCGTGCCACTAGGTTACAAAGTGCCAAGCAGTGGCCCATGTGGCGAGTTGCTGGGACTCTTGGGACGGCATCCCTGGCGGGCGGCTCACATCCATGTCAAAGTCAGTGCCCCGGAGTACACTCCGCTGACAACACAAATTTTTATGGCTGGCGATCCTCACCTGGATTCAGATACAACTTTTGCAGTGCGATCGGCGATCGTTCAATTGCAAAAGCACGAAGCACCAGACAAACTCAAGGCACACAATCAAAGTAAGCCGTTTTACACAACTGAATTTGATTTTGTGTTGACACCCGTTACTTCAGCCGAAGACTATAAAGCAACATCTGAACAACATGCCTACACCATTGATTCAAAATAACCCGCTAATTGGCATTTGGAAGTTAATTTCTGCAACAGCAGAATCAAAGCCATCTTAGAGGCGGCAAACGCGGCGATCGCGCTCAGGCAACAATGAAGGATTCTTGTCGTTATGAAGCGATGATACGCAATGGATTCTTGCCCCATCTTGAAGTCTGCTTAACACAGCATTGTTAAGACGGTGCTCGATCGCTGCATAAAAATTGTGATGCAACAGACAAAAACATATCATCAATTTACAACGGAGAAACTTCTCATGCCTTACATTACCGTTGGTCAAGAAAACTCTGCAACCATCGATCTCTACTACGAAGATATTGGGACAGGTCAACCGATTGTTCTGATTCATGGATTTCCATTGAACGGACATTCCTGGGAGAAGCAGGTTTTAGTTTTACTGAATGCAGGATATCGAGTAATTACCTACGATCGTCGAGGATTTGGCAACTCCAGTCAGCCATCATCTGGCTATGACTACGATACCTTCGCCGCCGATTTGAATACACTCATGACCAAGCTTGACTTGCAAAATACCGTGCTGGTCGGTTTCTCAATGGGAACAGGTGAAGTCACACGTTATCTTGGCAAATACGGCTCAGAGCGGGTGCAGAAAGCCGTGCTGATGGCTCCCGTTCCACCGTTTCTGTTAAAGACAGACGACAATCCAGAGGGTGTTGATCAAAGTGTCTTCGATGGCATGATGAAAGCGATTGTTGACGATCGTCCAGCTTATTTTTCTGCCTTTTTCAAAGAGTTCTTCAATGTTGATGTATTGCTTGGCGATCGCATCAGCAATGAAGCAATTCAAGCCAGTTGGAATGTAGCAGTAGGGGCTTCTGCTAAAGGGACTTTAGACTGTGTACCCTCCTGGCTGACTGATTTCCGCGATGATCTGCCCCGCATTGATGTACCGACTCTGATTATTCATGGAGATAGCGATCGCATTCTGCCGCTTGAGTCCACCGCAGCAAGACTTCCAAAGCTGATTAAAAACAGTCAACTGGTTGTCATTCCTGGCGGACCGCACGCCATCAACTGGACTCACGCTGATCAGGTCAATCCCGTGTTGCTGGACTTTCTTCAGCAGAAATAATCAGTGACCCTTTCTCCTCCGAAATTCACAGATCCTGAACTTGATCCGATTGTGTAATTGCAAGCCTAAACTTATGCTGATCCAAAAACTAAACGACTGTGAAGAAATTATCGCTGGAGATGGAACTGTTCTGCGCGAACTGCTTCATCCTGACAAACAAGATATCAACTTGCGTTACAGTTTGGCACATGCGATCTTGCCTGTTGGCGAAACTTCGATTCCCCATTCTCTAAAGACTTCTGAGGTTTATTACATCATTAGCGGTGTTGGCGAAATGTCGATCGACAGTGAAGTTCGTCGCATTGAACCAGGCGATACGGTTTACATTCCTCCAAATGCAATCCAGTTCCTTCACAACTACGGCGACGAACCCATTGTTTTCGTTTGTCTAGTTGATCCAGCTTGGCGCAAAGAAGACGAAACGATTTATGCACCAGTCTGATTCATGTAAATCTCACTGCTAGGGATGATTGCTCACGATCTTAGGAAACCCAGCCATCGTTTTCAGTCAATGTTCATTGAAACTCTCTAGGAGCCATCATGAGTACTGCTGTAGTGAATAGCACGTCCCATGTTGTGATGGTTGCCCATGCAGACGCTGTTGCCAAACTCATCGATTGTGCTGCAACCGCGCTATAGACGAGGCATAAACGCATCCGGCTACATCACTGGACAATCCTTAGTGATCGATGGCGGATACACAGCGAACTGACCCATTTCAAGAGAGAACAAGAGAGAAAAGACGAGCTTGATTTTCAGATCACATTTACAAGGAGGGATTCTATGTCAACTTTTGTCTTAGTTCATGGCTCCTGGCATGATGGTTCTGCTTGGCAGGCAGTCATTGATCAACTAGAAGCAAAGGGACATCATGCTTTTGCGCCCACGATCGCTGGGCATGGCAAAGGCGTGAACAAAAACGTCAACCATGCTCAATGCACGCAATCGGTCGTCGATTACATTGTGAGTAAAGACTTAAACGATATCGTTCTAGTCGGACATAGTTTCGGTGGGACAATTATTGCCAAAGTTGCTGAAGCAATCAGCGATCGCATTCGACGACTCATCTTCTTCAATGCCTTTGTCCTCAATGATGGTGAAAGCATCAACGATAACACCCCACCGCACTCTCAAGCGTTATCCGATCAGCTAGCGAGACAATCGGGCGATCATACGGTGATGCTACCTTTTGAGATTTGGCGAGAAGCGTTTATCAACGACGCTGACCTCGAACTGGCTCGATCGAGTTACGCACAATTATCGCCTGAACCGTATCAACCGTGGCTTGACAAGTTAGACCTAAAGCAGTTTTACTCGCTGCCCATCCCCAAAAGCTACCTTTACTGTACCGAAGACAACGTCCTTCCTCAAGGCGATTGGGGTTGGCATCCCAGAATGTCTACCCGCTTGGGGCTATTTCGGTTCGTGCAAATGTCTGGTAGTCATGAGGTGATGTTTTCCAACCCGGTCGGCTTGGCAGAAAAGATGATTGCGGCAGGACGTGACTAGCTGATGGTTGAGATGAACAACAGACAATCGCTTATCCCCGAAACAAGGGCGCTAACCGATCAGAATTTGACCAATCATCGTAGGAATCTGAAAGCAATCAAGCATTGGTACTGTCTATACTTCAGATCAAACAAACGGAATTAGCCGGCAACGCTTGCTGCTCCAGTAAGTTCATAGCGATCGAACGCAGCAGTGCATCTTCGTGCTGTTGTGTTCCTAAACTGCCAAAACAATTAGATAAGAAATCCCAAAACGAGGCGCTTATGAATTCACAAACAATTCAAAATCAACTCACCAGTCCTACTGACGAGTCCGCAATCCGTGCTTTCCTTCACCAGATGATTGATGCTTGGAATCGAGGTAGCGGGGAAGGCTTTGCTGCCCCGTTTAGCGAAACTGCCGATTTCATCGCGTTCGAGGGAACGCATCTCAAGGGTCGAAAAGCGATCGCTGCATTTCATCAGCAAGCGTTCGACACGGTTGTCAAAGGAACACGTTTGGGTAGTGCTAAACAAGTAATGATGCATTATAATGATGGATGAAATACCAGATAGCACCGATATGGTTGTCTAATGA
>NZ_JAUBPN010000042.1:0-31164 GCF_036700745.1 Microcoleus sp. S36a_B3
GTTCTGGCTGAGAAGGTTGTCTAGATTCTACGATTTGTGGAATTTCGAGATTTTCGACAATCGGTTCTGGCTGAGAAATTTCTCTCGACTCTACGATTTGTGGAATTTCGAGATTTTCGACAATCGGTTCTGGTTGAAAATTGGCTCTAGATTCTTGTCTTTCTACAAGTTCCAGAAAATGTGCTACTGATTGCACTTCAGGTTCTAAATCGTTGATTATCTCTATTGTTTCAAAAATCGGTTCTGGTTGAGAAAATGCGAGAGACTCTGTTGTTTCGACAATTGGTTCTGGTTGAGAAAGCTCGATCGACTCGACAATCGGTTCTGGTTCGGAATACTCGATCGACTCGACAATTGCGACAATCGGTTCTGGTTCGGGATGTGCGATCGACTCGACAATTGCGACAATCGGTTCTGGTTCGGGATGTGCGATCGACTCTACGATTTCGACAATTGCCAGATTTTCGACAATCGGTTCTGGTTCGGGATGTGCGATCGATTCTACGATTTCGACAATTGCCAGATTTTCGACAATCGGTTCTGGTTGAGAAAGCTCGATCGACTCGACAATCGGTTCTGGTTGAGAAAGCTCGATCGACTCGACAGTCGGTTCTGGTTGAGAAAGCTCGATCGACTCGACAGTCGGTTCTGGTTGAGAAAGCTCGATCGACTCGACAATCGGTTCTGGTTGAGAAAGCTCGATCGACTCGACAATCGGTTCTGGCTGAGAAAGTGCGATCGACTCTTCTGTTTCTACAACTTCTAGATTTTCGCCAACTGGTGCTGGTGGAGAAGGTTCTATCGGGAGTATCTCACTTTTGTGAAAAATATTTTTCACAAAAGTGAGCATCCTGCTTGCTAGTTTAGATGTCTGTAGCGAGTCAGATGCTGGGGTTCCTGTGACACCCAAACTGAGATGCTTCCCTTTTATCGACTCTGTTATTTCGAGAATCGGTTCTGGTTCGGGATGTGCGATCGACTCTGTTGTTTCGAGAATCGGTTCTGGTTCGGGATGTTCGATCGACTCTACTGTTTCGACAACTGGCTGGGATTCAGGCTGAGGATGTTCGATCGACTCTGTTGTTTCGACAATTGGCTGGGATTCAGGCGGAGAAAGCTCGATCGACTCTGTTGTTTCGACAATCGGTTCTGGTTCGGGATGTGCGATCGACTCTACTGTTTCTACAGGTTCGGATGCTGAATAAGAATCATAGAGCGACTCTAGCCTATCTGAAACTGGTAGATTTTCCACAATTGGTTGCGGTTCCGATTGATGAACATCGGCGATCGAGTCTTGAATTTCTGTCGCTTGCAGATTTCTATCGACCTCCGGTTCGCTGTGAACAAGAGTTTCTTCCGGTTTATTTTGGGCTGCTGTCAGCCTTAAGAACACATCTTCGAGAGTAGCTTGATTGCGGCGCATCTCGCAGAGTCCGAATCCAGAGGCGATAATAGCTGTGGCAATTTCTCGTCCGGGTTCTATGTCCGATTCGCACAAGGCCCGCAGGTGGTAACGACCTGCTACAAATTGCTGCTTGCGGATTAATTCGACCGATCGAACTCCCTGCACATTTTCCAAAGAAGGCAACAGCAGACTGTTCAACAAATCCGCCTCACCTTCAACTTCCACTTCGTAACCTTCTCCGGTGGCCAACTCTCCCATCAAATTTTCGGGAGTACCCGCAGCGACGATTTTACCGCGATTGATGATGGTGACGCGGTTGCAAGTCATGCTGACTTCCGGCAGAATGTGGGTGGAAAGGATGATTGTGTGCTGGCCGCCGAGGCTTTTGATGAGATTGCGGACTTCGATGATTTGGCGGGGGTCTAGGCCGACGGTTGGTTCGTCTAAGATAATCACTGGCGGGTCGTGGACGATCGCCTGGGCGATACCGACACGTTGCCGAAATCCTTTAGAAAGTTTGCGGATTAAAACTTTGCGTTTATCAACCAGGCCGCAGCGCTCGATCGCGGATGTGACTCGTTGCGCGCGATCGCCCGCCGGTACTTGCTTAATCCTGGCCACAAAAAACAGAAACCCTTCCACAGTCATTTCTGGATAAAGCGGCGGGTTTTCCGGCAGATAGCCGATGCGCTGTCTGACTTCCATCGAGTTTTCGTGTACGTCGAGGCCGGCGATGCGGGCAGTACCGCTGGATGCGGGCAAATATCCCGACAAAATCCGCATGGTTGTGGTTTTTCCTGCGCCGTTGGGCCCCAAAAAACCGAGAATTTCTCCTGATTCGACCGAGAAGGACACGTCCGCGATCGCTGCGGTCGAACCGTAATCCTTGCTTAAGTGTTCTACTTCAATCATTTTTCCGAAGCCAGTCGATTTTAGATTTTAGATTTTAGATGTGACTCAACCGCTTGTGCGCTGTGCGTCTTAGCACGCGAACAGTGGGGGTCGATCGAATTTATGGCGCAAATTTTAATTTGATTTTGTCTTTTAGTGTAGTCCGACCGTAACCAAATCTATCATAAGTGGCGATCGTACCAGAGAAACGCACGACGAGTTTAGGGCTGCCGTTGTCTCTGTCCAGCTAAGGCTGAGATTGCTTTTGCAATTTTATAAGTTTAAGCAATACTTCTCTCACTTAAGTTTTAAAGTTTAAAACAATTACTATTTTTTGGGCTGTAGAGTTCGGTCTTTTATTGATTTCATTCTCATTTAACTGACGAATTTAGGTCGTTTGCGTGGTATTATCAATTTAAAAATCTTGGCTACGTATGTCAATTGATAAAATAAAGCTTGAAACCCTATATATTTCGTTTTAGAATCCTGTTTCGTGCAGTTAATTGTTTTTTATACAAGTCGGTCAAAATATATTTTTGTTGTTGATTGTTAAGCAAGTGTAAAGCGGGGGTTGACAAAATTACGCTTTGATGAATGGGATTTTTTTGACGAACCGCGAAGGCGCAAAGGGCGCGAAGGAAGAGAGGAGGAAGAAAGCAGGAATTATGGTTGCTGAAATTGAGTTAACAGCCAATTTCCTACTTGTGCTTGATCTTGAGTGCGACTCCGCCGCAAAGCCTCTTCCAACAAATCAATAGTTAATCCCGGCAAAACTTCCGATCGCACAATCCGCCGACTGCCATTATCAGCAATAATAGCAAAGGCAATAATTTCGGATTTTTGCACGTCTAGTACCCAATATTCACCGACTTTTAGCTCTTCGTAAAGCAACCGTTTTTCACCAATATCATCAGCCCAAGTAGAGTCAGCAACTTCTATGACTAAATCTGGCGGTGGGGTAACGTCAAGACTTGCGATCGAAGTTCCCCTCGGTGCTAATTGCGCTCTTTCTCCGATATAGTATGATACATCCGGTTGACACTCTCGCACTCCTGTTTTCCTGTAGCTACAGTTATCCAATCCGTTAAGAGAGATACCTTTGATAGTACAAAATAGGTTAATTGCGAAAAGTGCGATCGCATTATCTCGTGAATGATCTGGCCCTACTGACATAGTTTCAATCCTCATTTGTCCGTTGCGGTAGTAGCATTTGGCTTTATTGTAAGCTGGGTCATCTGCCATTGCGATGAATTCTTCCCATGTTGCTACCACCCAGGTGTCTGTAGGTAATTTAGTTGTTAAGGTACTCATTTTTCACCTTTTGATTAGACAGTTTGGGTGACTATTTTTGTTATTCAATGACGCTCTCATTTAATCGTAGCATATTCGATCGCCCGCTCAATTTCCCCTTTTCCAAATCTTAATTTCCCCCAACCAACCCGCACTCACAATCGTCTTAGCATCTGCACTAATTCCCACAGCCGTAACATAGCCCGAATGTCCGCTCAAATTACCTTTCAATTCGCCCGATCGCACATCCCACAATTTCACGCTCTTATCCCAACTCCCACTAACCAGTATACTCCCATCCCGACTGATTGCCAGCGACCAAACCCCATCAGTATGCCCGCTTAAGCGCCGAATTAACTGCCCGTTTCCGACATTCCACAACCCAATTGTCCCGTTACTGTTTCCCGCAGCCAAAGTTTTCCCATCGGGAGTAAAAACTAGGGACAAAACAGACAAATTTTTGCCGGCAATTGTGCGAATTGCTTGACCTGTTGCTAAATTCCACAACTTAATTGAACCGTCTTTACCGCCACTCGCTAAAATTTTGCTGTCCGGGCTAATCGCCACAGCATTCACCAGTCCAGAATGCCCGGTTAAAGTCCGCAGCAATTCCCCAGTTTTGGCATTCCAAATCTTCACAGTTTTATCCCAACTGCCACTCGCGACAAACAAGCCGTCGGGACTGAGGGCAACGCTGGAAACAGCACCGGAATGCCCGCTCAAAGTGCGTACAACCGCGCCTGTTTCTAAATTCCAAATTTTTACAGTTTTGTCGTCGCTGCCGCTAGCTAACACTTTTCCGTCCGCACTAGCTGCGAGTGAATTTACGGCTTCTGTGTGTCCTTGCAGGGTAGTTTTTAATTGCCCGTCGGAAAAATTCCAAACTGAGATTGTGCCGTTGCTATTTCCTGTAGTAAAATAAGCTGAAGATAGGGCAAGGGAACTCACAACTTCCGAAGATCCTTTGAGGCTATTTGTGGCGACAAAGGCGCTCGCGCTTCCAGGCTTCCGAGGCGCATTATTAACAGGAGTTTTCTGGTTTCCGGCTGTGGGAGATTGGGGAACTAGCGGCAGCGAAACAGCCGATCGCCATTTCATGAAAGTATTGATTTCTATCCCCGCCGCCACGATTTTATCCGAATTTTCTTCTAACCTGACAATGCCGTTAATTGCCACAACTCGCCCCGCATCGTCGAGTACGGGCCCGCCGCTCATCCCCGCTCTCACTAAGTTATTGTATACCAAAGTATAACCGTTCCAGGGAGTTTGGTGGCCGGTAAGCTGACCTTCGGTAGCGATGAAAATCGGCTGTCTCAGGGAACCGCCGGATGCAGGCCAGCCGGCTACATAGGCTTTGTTTCCCTTGGTTGCTGCGGAATTGGCTAATTGAGCGAGGCGGTAGGTTTGAGGGCTGCTGAAGGGCACTACGGCTAAGTCCATCCCCGGCACTCGCCGCACGAGGCTGTAGTATACAGAGTGAGCTACACCGTCGGGTGTTACAACTTCGTAATCCCCTGCTTTATCGACAACGTGCCAGTTTGTGAGGATATAGTATGTGCTGCCTTGTTTCTCTAAAATTACTCCTGAACCGCCTTTTGGCCCCTGGATGCGCACGGTAATTTGTTTGGCGACGGTTTTTACTGCGTCGGCGGTTAAGGCTAGGGCGATTTGAGGTGATGTGAGTGGGATCAGGGCGATCGAGCTTAGGGCGATCGTAGCACTCAAAATAGCCGGAATTGTTCTGCTGTAGTTCATGATTGTGTCAATTTAACATACCCACCTATCAACGGACGGATCGGTTTTCCGGTTTGTGGCGCGTTGACGGTTGAGGATAGAAGAGTGTTTTGGGCGATCGAATTCTGTAGGGTGCGTCACTTGACCAAACCCAACGCTTGGGTTATTATGGGTCATATATAAAAAGTAAAAATAAAAATAAAAAATAATAAAAATTTATGCCCAAAGTTCTTGAAGACCTTCAGAACAATTTATTTGTATACATCTATACTAACGATCACACTCCTGCTCATGTCCACATCTTTAAAGGTAGAAAAAATGATGCTAACCAGATGGAAATCAAGATTAATATTGGCAGTGAAGAAGCACCTCCTACTTTAGTTTATGCTCACGAGCTAATAAAGAAGAAAGACATCGTAAATGCACTTAAACTTATAGCGATCAATCAAGAAATGCTGTTAAGCAAATGGAAAGAAATACATGGCATTTAAAAATTGGGATCTAGAATTAACAGAAGAAAATCTTCTAGAGCAAATAGCCAAAGCCAAAGAAGCATGGAAACAAGCCGAGGCGACAGAACCTCGCGCCGAATCTGTGCATTATAATCAGTCTGAAGATTTAATTACGATCAAACTGAAAAACGGTGCTATTTTTGCTTTTCCTCCACAACTAGCACAAGGCTTAGAAAATGCTTCACCAGAACAACTTGCTGATGTTTGGCTACCTCCTTCTGGTAGCAGCGTACACTGGGAAAGTTTAGATGTTGATTTTGGAATTCCCGAACTTATCGCAGGTATTTTTGGCACAAAATCTTGGATGGCTGAATTAGGTAGGAAGGGAGGAAAGGCAACTTCAACCTCTAAATCAGCAGCAGCAAGGCAAAATGGTAAAAAAGGCGGGCGACCTAAAAAGAATATTTCTGTTAATTCTTGAAATCAATTTTTAGGTGTCAGATGTCATCGACTAAAATCCCCGAATTTTCCAAAAGTTCGGGAATTTTGCCTTAAATATCATGCCAAATCAAAGAGCAAAAATTCCGCATCTTCCGCCGCTTCAATCACCAACTCAGCCTCATCGCTAACCGCCGCACCGTCACCTTTTCCTAAACTCAAACCGTTGAGCAAAACAGCGCCGCGAGCAACTTGCACCCAAGCATGGCGATTTGGCTGCAAAGTATGAGAAACCCGCGAATTTTTATCCAAAACCGCCGCATACAAATCGACATCTTGATGCACTTTTACCGCACCATCTCTCGCATCGCGCGCCGCCACAAGCCGCAGTTGTCCGCGCCTTTCGGCTAGGGGAAATTCCCGTTGTTCGTAACTCGGTTGCAAGTCATTTGTATCTGGCAACAGCCAAATTTGTAGCAAATGAACAGGCTCTGTTTGCGAGTGATTGAACTCGCTGTGCTGGATGCCAGTACCTGCACTCATCCGCTGCACTTCACCGGGTTTGATTGCTGCACCGGTTCCCAAACTGTCTTTGTGTTCTAATGCTCCTTCCAGTACATAGGTGATAATTTCCATGTCCTTATGTCCGTGAGTTCCGAAACCTTTACCGGGGCTAACGACATCCTCGTTGATTACCCGCAACGAGCGAAAATTCATATAATTTGGATCGTAATAGCTGGCAAAAGAAAATGTGTGGTAACTGTCCAGCCAACCGTGATTTGCGTGTCCTCTTGCTTCACTTTTTCTGACGGTAATCATTTTCTGCATCCTCCTGTAATTTGAGATTATAGATTTGAGATTGAGTAATTGCGAATGACTGAGGTCGCTCGTAGTTACGAGTACGGGCTTGGACTTCCCTTCTTTGACGGAACTCGTATAGCAATCCTAAATGATTGTCTGTAGGGACTAAGGCCAAGCCGTCTCCCGGACACGGCACTGCCGTGTCCCTACAGATGGATTTTGGGGAAATCACATTTATGTTCGCCGCACGTGATAATGATTTAGGATTGCTATATCAGTGAACTTTATCAGTGTTTCTGAGATACTTCTACTTTAAACCTAGTCAAGCTATTATGGAAAGTACGCACTTAAAAGTGCGATACTTACCAAAAAGATACTATGCAAGTCAAAGAAGGAAGTATTGAGAGAGCAAATTGCCCGGTAGAAAGAACTTTAGAGGTGATTGGCGGGCGGTGGAAAGTCTTAATTCTGCGGGAACTGTTTGAAGGAGTGAAGCGTTTTAACGAGCTGCAACGGGCTGTCAACGGCATTACGCAGAAAATGCTGACGCAGCAATTGCGGGAGATGGAGTCAGACGGGATTGTGCACCGGGAAATTTACCTGCAAGTTCCGCCGAAAGTTGAATATTCGCTTACACCTTTGGGCAGAAGCCTCAAACCGATTATTGATACGATGCACGAATGGGGAATTAAGCATATTAACTATAGTTAAGTGCGATCGTATCTGCTTACTTCCTAATTTCATACCGCTAATTATATCGTGTCCGATCAAATAACCGTTATCAAGTTTGTAGTAAGGAAATTAGTCCTCTAAGTTTGAAAAGAACTAAAGTCCTCACTGCTAACCGGTTTGATTCTAGTCCTTCCTGGCTATGTAGGGATGAATCCGACTGGTTTAGTCTGTTTTGTCAGGGTAATGGTTTTTTCCGTCTTCCGACTGATGTCGCTTTTTGTAGTTAGCCTAAAAATAATAATATGAACAAAATAGAGCGTCTCGCCACCCTCAACCGCATTCGCAAACTCAGCCGCCTGATGGATACCGCCATTGGCATCCCCGGCACTAAATTTCGCATTGGTTTAGACCCCCTTATCGGTTTAGTTCCGGGTGCTGGGGATCTCGTAGATACCGCGTTTTCCGCATACCTAATTTACTTAGCCACTCAATTCAATATCCCGCCCAAAACCCTCGGAAAAATGATTTACAATATCAGTTTAGAGGCCGTCGTGGGTTCAGTACCTTTAGTCGGAGATATCTTCGATGCTTTTTATAAATCCAACATGAGAAATTTGGCGCTTTTAGAAGCACATATCGAAGTAGATGAACCGGAATTAGTTGCGGTTGCAGAACCTCTTCCTAAATCTATTAAACTGTAGGGGCGAGCTCACAAATCATCTCTAACTCTCACTAACAATTTCAAAAATTCGCCTCCCACCAAACGATAAATTTAAACCTAAAATTTTTCCATCAAACCGTAGTTCAAGATATTAGTTGTAGGGTGCGTCAGTAGAAGTCGAGAGGCTTGTTTTAAATTGCAGGAACTGACGCACTCCCTAGCTTTCAGATGCGTGATATCGTTTCCGGTTGCATCGGAATGATTTAACCTTACTAGAACACAGAGAACACAGAGAGGTCAGAGAGAAATGAATAATTCCGATGCTAACGGAATTGATATGATATAGCCTTTCTGTGCTCTCATCTGAGGTACTATCCGGGATAGGGCATAGGCCAAATCGGGCATAGGGCTATCCTCACTTTTGTGATAACCGCTATATCAAATCCTCTCTATTCACTGTTAACATCATAAAGAATGCAACCGGAATTGGTATCAGTTCTTGAACTCTCAATTATTTCTTAAAAACTAACTCTAGCTGAAAGACCCTAATAACTACTAATCTGTTTGTACTGTTTGAGATTATTGGTTAACCCGCCTCCTGCCGAATTGTCAAAATCTGTCAAAGCGGATTTACCGAAATATTTATTATTATAAAAAACCTCAATTAACCCTGAATTACCCAACTATAATTTATGCAGAATAGCGTTTAATAGCTTTCACTAAAGCAATAATATCTTCTTCTTTAGTATTAAAAGCCGTTACCAGTCTAACAGTACATTTATCCCACCGATAAAACAGAAAACCCTCAGCTAAAACTGCTGTAATTACCGATTCGGGAAGCTGCATAAAAATTTCGTTGGCTGCCACGGGATGGCACAACTTGACTTTCTCAACTCCCGCCAAATCTGCGGCTAATTTAGCAGCCATTTTATTAGCATGAGCCGCATTTTTTAGCCACAGATTATCGGTTATGTATGCTTCTAACTGCGCCGACAAAAATCGCATTTTGGAGAACAAATGCCCGCTGCGCTTGCGGTAAAAAGGAAAAGTTTCTGCCAATTTTTGATTGAAAAATACTACTGCTTCGGCAGCCATTGCCCCATTTTTGGTCGCTCCAAATGATAGGATATCCACGCCGGCGCGCCAAGTAATATCTGCAGGAGAACAGCCCAAACTGGCAACAGCGTTAGCAAAGCGAGCACCATCCATGTGCAGGTGCAAATTGTGGCTGCGAACAATCTCGGAAATGCGGGCAATTTCCGCTGGATGGTAGACTGTGCCGGCTTCTGTGGCTTGTGTGATACTGACGGCTGCGGGCTGTACGTGGTGGACGACTCCTGCCCCAGCGCGATCGACTATTTCACCTAAAGTCTCTGCCTCTATTTTAGCATGATTTCCTGTTAGTGTTACTAACTTTGCACCGCCTGTAAAAAACTCCGGCGCGCCGCATTCATCCAGATTAATATGAGATTGGGCGTGACAGTAAACAGCGCCGTAGGTCGGAGTCATCATCGCCAGGGCTAGAGCATTAGCAGCGGAACCGGTTGCTACGGGAAAAACTGTCACCGATGTCTCGAACAAATCGGAAAATTTAACTTGCAAACGTTCTGTATATTCATCGTCTCCGTAAGACATCACTGCACCGCAATTCGCCGCTGCAATGGCGGTCATAATTTCCTGCGAAACCCCGGTGGCATTGTCGCTACAAAAATTCATTTGAATAATTGGTAAACAGCATCTATAATATAAATCAACAGTCAAAATTTAAGTATTAAAGCAAGAGAACTATGGCAGAGTACCGCCAAATAGAATACTGCATCGGCAAAGACGGTAAAATTACCGAAACCGTCCTCAACGCCACTGGTGCAAGCTGTACTGAAACCACCGCCGGAATTGAAAAAGCTCTGGGCAAAGTAGAATCTCAAGAGTTGCTACCAGAATACTATCAAGGCGAAGAAAATTCTATCGCCGAACAAACGCAGACGTTAAAACAAGTTTAGAAAAATTAACTATGTTTTATTTCCTGGGCGTAACAATTGAGACAACAACAGTGCCTGCCTTTAGTATGGCGCTAGCTGTGGGGGGCATTTTTCTAATTTTAGTTTACCTTTATGCTGCATCGGAGGCCGGAGATGCGATCGAGTTTAAGTACGATACCATTCTGCGGGAACGCATGAATCAGCTAGAGATTCTCGATTGGCAAGACTTGGGCGAGAAAGCCGGCTTAAGTCGCTTCGGGGTGCGCTTAGTGCGACAGGGAGACGTGGGAAAACTCACGCTAGACCAACTGAGGCGGCTGGCAACAGTGCTGAATTTGAATTTCCCAGAATTCGATCGCACTCTTAGCGCGCTGCCCGTATCGGCGACAATCACCACTAATCCCAACGAAATTGAAGAATTGAGACAGCAGTGTTTCCGGCTGCGAGAAGAATTGCAGCAGCAAAAAAGTCAACTAACTGCCGATTTTCGCCGCGCCACCTTTGAACAGTTGCAAACTTTGTTAATTACCTATCCCGCCGCCCGCAAAATGGCAGAAGCCAAGCCGAATATGCGCGCAAAAAATCTCTCCGCTTTGTTTACGCCCTTAGAAAATCTCTTGTCGAGTTGGGATTTTGAAACCATTGGTTCAGCTTGGGAACAAGTGACTTACAATCCGCAGTTGCACCAGCCGGATGTTAAAGATATAACAGAAGGAGAATTAGTTTATATTCGGTTTGTCGGCTATCGGAATGGAGAGCAAATTCTTACTCCTGCTAAAGTTAGCCGTACCCTGCCAGCGGCTATACACACTTAAATTTAAAATCTAAAATTTACATGGTTGCAATCGCAATTGACTTCGGGACTAGCAACACGGTTGTTTGCATTCTCAACCCGGACACGCAAACACCGGAAACTTTGAGATTAGGCGAAATTTCACGCATTTTCAAAACAAAGAATTCGAGCGGAGATGTCCGAGAAATACCTGTAGTCCCGACTTTGGTGTTTGTGAAAAATGGAGGAGAGTTGGTATTGGGAGAAAAAGTGCTGTCTCAGCGTTTGGGACAATCGCAGCCAGAACGTTTTTTCAAAGCTTTTAAACGCGATTTGGCCGCCGACTTTCAGCCGCCAGCCCGCAATATCGACGGCGAAACCTACACGCCTGAATCAGTAGCAGAACAATTTATAATAAGTATCTGGAAACAATTATCCGAGCAAAATATACAGCCAGATAAAGTAATTTTTACAGTCCCAGTCGGAGCATTTGAGCGATATCTGGATTGGTTTCGCGACTTGGCAGAATTGCTCGGAGTCTCGGAAGTTCAGCTAATCGATGAATCTACAGCCGCCGCCCTGGGATATGCAGTTAAACGTCCCGGTTCTCTAGTTTTAGTAGTCGATTTTGGCGGCGGAACTTTAGACTTAAGTTTGGTTCGCATGGCCCCTCATTTTTCATCAAAAAATAGCCAATCTCAAAGTTCAAATTTAATGCGGGCCGAAGTCTTAGCAAAATCCGATGCTTATGTTGGTGGCGAAGATATTGATATCTGGATTGTCGAAGATTATTTGCGGCAAATTGGTTCGTCACGGGCCGAAGTTGGCGGGGTGGGTTGGCAAAATTTATTAGAAATAGCGGAAAAGTTAAAAATTCAACTTTCTCAAGTTAATGACGCGAAGGAAAGTTGGTTTGACGATGAAAATTTTATGTCTTATGATTTGCAGCTAAACCGAGACCAACTTGAGGAAATTTTGGAATATCGGCAGTTATTGGAACAATTGCGGGAATGTTTAGATGAAGTGTTGAGCATTGCGCTCGAAAAAGGTATCGCTAAAGCAGATATAGAGCAAGTTTTACTGGTAGGAGGAACTTCGCTAATTCCGGCTGTGTCTAATTTAGTTATTTCATATTTTGGGCGGCAAAAAGTTAAAATAGATAAGCCTTTTGAAGCTGTGGCGCATGGTGCTTTAGCTTTGACACAATTGGCGACTGTTGACGATTATTTGCGGCACAGCTATGCAATTCGCCTTTGGGAACCTTACGCTAAAGCTTATGCTTATTCGCCGATTTTTAGTAAAGAAATGAAGTATCCTTGTGAAAATTCCGATGAGTTAACCTTACAAGTAGCCATTGAAGGACAAAGGGAAATTCGCTTGGATATTGGCGAAGTTGCGGAGGTGTCGCAAGCGGAGGTTGTGTTTAACGAAAAAGGGCAAATGACGAGCAGTTTGCTCAACAAACACACGGATTTTCGCTCTTTGGAAAGCCACCATCAGGAGGTTTGTGTGGCGCATTTGGATCCGCCTGGGGTGTTGGGAATTGATAGGGTTTCGGTGAGTTTTGAGGTGGATGAAAGGCGGGTTTTGTTGGCGACGGTGCGGGATTTGGTGACTGGTGAGGTGTTGGTGGCTAAAGGGGCGATCGCCAAACTGCAATAATGATACAATTTTTAGATAGGATTTGGCGATTCAAATCGCTTCTTGTCAAACTTTCGTCCCCGGCGCAGACTGAATAATATCGATTTAAATCAAATTTATTTCGTGATGAAAAAACAACAAAATAAATTCAGCCACCTGACGGCAATCGAAAGAATTTACTTGTCATTTCCAGCCAGATTTTTATTGGATAAAAACTTGCTGCAAGGGAAAGTCTTAGACTTTGGTTGCGGCTTCGGCAGCGATGTTAAATTGTTGCAGCAAAAAGGCTTTGATATTGCGGGTTATGACCCTTATTATTTCCCAAATTTTCCAAAACACAAATTCGATATTATCTTTTGCTTTTATGTTTTGAATGTTTTATTTCCTGAAGATCAAGCTAATGTGTTGATGGAAGTGTCGCATTTGTTGAAACCGGGAGGCAAAGCTTATTTTGCAGTGAGAAGAGATCTCAAAAAAGAAGGCTTTCGAGAACATTACGTGCACAAAAAACCTACCTATCAGTGTATTGTCAAACTTCCGTTTAAGTCAATTCACCTAGATGAGTCTTGCGAAATTTACGAATACGTACATTACAACTATCAAAGAAACTCAACTAATCACTGCGTATTCTGCAATCCCTACAAAAATCTAACTTTACTAACTGAATCGGCAACAGCTTATGCAATATTTGACGGTTATCCTGCCAGCAAAGGTCATGTTTTAATTATCCCCAAGCGCCATATTGCTAATTATTTTGAGTTGCCTTTTCGAGAACAATCTGCTTGCTGGTTTATGGCGAATAAGGTGCAAGAGATGTTAATAAAAGA
Organism: Microcoleus sp. S36a_B3; assembly: GCF_036700745.1. NCBI lineage: Bacteria > Bacillati > Cyanobacteriota > Cyanophyceae > Oscillatoriales > Microcoleaceae > Microcoleus > Microcoleus sp. S36a_B3. The sequence continues at coordinate 13,564 of NZ_JAUBPN010000042.1, forward strand.
GTTTCAGCCTGACGGTTTTAATGTGGGTATCAATATTAATAAAGATGCGGGGCAAAGTCGCAGTCACGCTGCTATTCATGTGATTCCGCGCTACAGGGGCGATGCGGGGAAGAAAGGCGGGATTAGGTATGTGATTCCCAAGAGTGAAAAATAAAAGTTAGCCAATTGTGAAATGGATTTTTTACCGCAGAGGCGCAGAGAACACAGAGGAATAGAGAGGAGAGCAATTCATAATTTTTGTAAGGATTGTTAAAATTGAGCAAAGGGCGAGCAAAATAGGGTTAAAATATGTTTGCCAAGTCTCAAACTACAGATTAGCAGTAATTTGGTGTTCTGTTTATGTCTAAGCGCAAAAAGCAAGAATGGCTCAAGGAAACTCTAGAGCTTAAAGAAAACCACAATTGGACGTCACAGCCGGGAACTCGCATTTTTGTAGCAGGAAGAGGTGCTGTTCGGTTTGATGTCCCCGAAGATTGGCATTTTGAACCTGATACTAATTCCTTCCGATTTACGGATAAGAAACCGCCGGATGATGATTGTCGTTTGGAGGTTTCATTTAATTTGTTACCTCCAGGCAATTGGGGAGAATTTCCTCTTGTGCCGCTATTACAGAAGATTGTTGAAGATGATAGCAGAAATCCGATCGCTTTTGGGGAAATTATTCAATTGAAGCGGCAAACTGCCCGCATTGTGTGGACTGAATTTAAGTTTATTGACCCTCCCGAACAGCGGGAAGCTTATTCGCGAATCTGTATTGGATTGGGTTCTAATGTTCAGTGTTTGATTACTTTTGATTACTGGGTTGATGATGAGGAACATTTGACTCCTGTCTGGGATACGGTGATGGATTCGTTAGTTTTGGGCTTGTTTATTAGTGACCCTCGAACGGGTTTCGCACGGCCCGATTAGGTTTTGGCAAATGGCAAGTGTCAGCACTAGGTATCATCTGGATCGTCGCCTCGCGATCGCTCTCTTTGTTCTGCTTTTAGGGGCGATCGCACTTCCGGCACATCAAGCTTTTAATTGGCAATCAAATTATTAGTCAAGTAAATCGGTTCTCCCGATCGCCCGTTAGCGAAGCCCGCCCCTACGGGGGCTACGCCAACGAAAAGGATCGCCAATTCCCCGCAAAATACTAACACAAATACACTACAATTATCCCACCATCCGGCATCAACCAACTTGTTAACCCCATGCTTTGCGATTACCTAGTCCAAATCCTCACCGCCCGCGTCTACGATGTTGCTCAAGAAACACCCCTAGAAATAGCCCCCAATTTATCAGAGCGGCTCAACAATAAACTGCTGCTGAAACGAGAGGATATGCAGTCTGTGTTTTCCTTTAAGCTGCGGGGTGCGTACAACAAAATGGCGCAACTGTCGCCGGATTTGCTAGCACAAGGTGTCATTGCAGCTTCCGCCGGCAACCACGCCCAAGGAGTCGCTCTCGCCGCCCGCCACTTGGGAACTCGCGCGATTATCGTGATGCCTGTAACAACGCCGCAGGTGAAGATAAATGCGGTGATAGCGCGGGGTGGAGAGGTGGTTCTGCAGGGGGATACCTACGATGATGCTTACGCTTTTGCGCGCCAATTAGAGGCGGAAAAAAACTTAACTTTTATTCACCCTTTTGACGATCCGCACGTAATTGCGGGACAGGGTACGATCGGCATGGAAATTCTGCGGCAACATCAAAAACCCATTCACGCAATTTTTGTGGCGATTGGCGGCGGTGGATTGATTTCGGGAATTGGGGCATATATCAAGCGGTTGCGGCCGGAAATTAAGATTATTGGGGTTGAACCTGTGGATTCCGACGCGATGAATCAATCGCTAAAAGCTGGTAAACGGGTGCGTTTGTCGCAGGTGGGTTTATTTGCTGACGGTGTTGCTGTGCGGGAAGTTGGGGAGGAAACTTTTCGGCTTTGTCAGCAGTATGTGGATGAGATTATTTTGGTGGGTACGGATGATATTTGCGCGGCGATTAAGGATGTTTTTGAAGATACGCGATCGATCTTAGAACCTGCAGGCGCATTGGCGATCGCAGGTGCGAAAGCTTACGTGGAACGGGAACAAATTGCAGGAGAAACATTAATTGCTGTTGCTTGCGGCGCGAACATGAATTTCGATCGCCTGCGTTTTGTAGCAGAAAGGGCAGAATTTGGCGAACAGCGGGAAGCGATTTTTGCAGTGACAATTCCCGAACAGCCGGGAAGTCTCCGCAGGTTTTGCGAATGTTTGGGAAAGCGCAATTTGACTGAATTTAGTTATCGAATTGCGGATGAAAAAGCAGCCCACATTTTTATTGGGTTGCAAATTATAGACCGTGCTGATGCGATTAAAATAGCTGCAACTTTTGAAGATTGCGGTTTCAAAACTTTGGATTTAACTGATGATGAATTAACAAAATTGCACTTGCGGCACATGGTGGGCGGCCGTTCTTTCCTGGCAAAACATGAACTGTTTTACCGCTTTGAATTTCCCGAACGTCCCGGTGCGTTGATGCAATTTGTGGGTTCGATGAGTCCTAATTGGAATATCAGCGTTTTTCACTATCGGAATAATGGGGCTGATTACGGGCGAATTGTGGTGGGGATACAGGTACCGCCAGATGAGATGCAGGAATGGCAGGATTTTTTGGATACGCTGGGCTATCAGTATGGGGATGAGAGTCAGAATCCGGCGTACAAGCTGTTTTTGGGATAGTTTGGTTTGTGGTGTGGAAACAAATTAATATTTATGAACGTGTTGAAAAAAATACTGCCGTTTTTTTTGATGATTTTTGCTGTTGCTATTGTGGCAGCAGTTACACATTTTGCGATCGAACAAATTTCCAGCCCAGTCAGTTATTTTCAACCTGTGGATACCAGAGATGGTGCAGAGTTGTACAAAAAAGAACTACCCAACGGAAATCAGGCTTATTTGCAAGTTATTAACGTGCAAAAAATGCAAATAGACCAGCTAATTGGAGAGGTCGATCGGATGGCTTTCAATAAAGGATTGTATTATCAGGGAGAAAACAAATATTACAGTCCTTTCTTTAAGAGCAAGTTATTCTCTGAAGTTACAGGAGAATACAAAAACATTTATGGAAATGGTGTTTTTTCCGTGATTAACTGTTCTTTTTTTGAACAGTACAAACGCAGCACGCAGCTATCTTTTCCGGTCAAATTCAACGGTCAAGTTATTACTGGCGGTAACAGCATCTACGGCCCAGTCAAGAAACCCAAAGATGGACTATATAAAAATGTTCGATTGAAAGCTTTGGTATGGAATGATCGAGAAGCATATATCACAAATTACGAACCGCAAACCGGAACGCCATTGAATCAAAAAGAAGTACAAAATGCAGTGGTTACTTACGAATACAAGCACCATCCAGCTAAACTATTATCTAAAAATCCTGCAAATAGGTATCACGTCATCGGTACGCTGGACAAAGATGGTCGCAAGGGTAATGAATTGCTGGCAATTATCACAGTTAATGAAGCGACATTAGACGCAGCAGCTAAGTTAATGCGAGAATTCGGAGTGAAAGGAGATATAGTGACGATCGACGGCGGACTCTCAACTTATCTATTTAATCCTAAAATCGGCGAGATTATGTTGCCTAAATCCAATGATATTGCCACTCGCGAACTGCCGCACTATTTAGGATTTAGGAATAGAAAATCTAAGACAGCTTCACCAAAAATATTGGTTGCTAAACCAGCAGGAAAAGTGGAGGTGGAAGCAAATAAACCTTATTTGATTTTGTGGAGAGACAATATTCAGGAAGAGGTCAAGATTGAGCTGTATCGAGAGAATAAGTTTGTTCAAAGTATAGCCAACCGCGCGACTAGCGATGGGGTTTATGAATGGAAACCTAAGATTGCTGTAAAATCAGGCTCTTTGATTCGGATTTCAAGTGTTAAAAATGCCAAGGTGTCTGGGGCTTTGCAGTTGTGATTATTGTTGGTCAATAAATATAGTCGCGATCGCAAATTCCGCACATCCTCAATACTGAGTCCGGTTGTTTGACCGATAGTTGCATCATCCAGGCGATCGCGCGGCGGTACAATCTTCCTGACGTTGAAACGATTTGGTAGTTGCGGGCGATCGCACTTTTTTATGGTAAGGGCGATCGATCTGTAGCTGCACACCACATCGCAAATAAATTATAGTGGACATTAACGCTTCAGCTCAATATCGAACTCAAGCCGAGAACGATAAAAGTGAACGTCAAATTCTAAGAAAAAATTTGTCTGTCCCAGAATCAATGATACGCTGTCACTTTTGCCCAAGCAAATACTAATCTTACCGGAGCAAACTCCCCTATTTCAGCCATGAAAAATACTGGCATCGCTGGTTGATTACCAATGTTACCAGCAAGTCGAATAATGGCTTTACTGTCATCCCAAACTAAGCCAAGCTGAGTTCCTATTTGGTAAGGCAATACATTCACGGTTGCACCGCTATCTACTAACCCAACAACTTCGACTCCCTGGTTATTGTGGTGCAGAATCAAGGGAATGCGGGGTAGGCTATCAAACTCATCTTGAGAGGGGTCATTGGTAGAGTATTGGAATCGAATAATACTCAGTTTTCCTTGTGGTTAGCCCGGTTCATTGCCTGCATTAAAGCTGCACCCGCACCAAAATTATCGTATGGGGTTGGCAGGTAGTAAATTTTGTAAGGTTCCAAAGGAAAAGTATCCTCACTGATATCTTCTTCCGCCATTAGAATGCGGATTAACTCTCGTTTGTCGATCGCAGACAGTTGTCTGATGGTAGGGAGTAATTCTGTTAGTGTCATCGGTTGTTTTCCTACGATGCGTCTATGTTAACGCTAGCAGGTCAACGTAGTAATTGCAACTTCTAGGGGAGTTTGACAAAGATCGCGCGATCGCTCCTAAAATGCGATCGCGCGGCGGTATGATATTCCTGACCTTGAAACGATTTGGTAGTTGCGGGCGATCGCACTTTTTTCCGGTAAGGGCGATCGATCTTCGCAGACCACAATCTATTCTGGTTTTATCCAACCTTTAACGGTCGCCTTCCCGACATCAGGGCGAACTCATCTAAATTTAATATTAACAAAATCTGGTATATTGGAGAATAATTATTGAACACCTACAAAACATTTAATCAGAGTTCGCCCTGTATGAAACTCAAACCTAAAATCTCCATTGCCGACCATTTTATGATTTATAATATCCAAGAATTTAGCGGACGAAACATCATCAATTAATATAGCGGTTCTCACAAAAGTGAGGTATGCCCTATCCCCTATGCCCTATCCCGGATAGTAACTCATATGAGAGCTTGAAAGGCTATATTATCAAGAACTCAATTTGTGCAGTGATTTGCCGTGCTAATACATGGGTGGATATCAAAAGTTACGGGCGAACCCAACACGAATGATTAAAGAAAATTATAGAATTGCCGATAAGATGCGTTCCCCTTGGATGAGTTCGTAGTGCGGACTAAAGTCCACACTACGAACCTTTTTTGTTACGATAGTAGACCGGAAATGATATTATCTGCGTTCGTCAGTGTTAATCTGCTTAAAATATGCAGCTAACCCATCAATCAAATATTTATCCAACTCAAGCCTAATTTAGAACTTACGGAAAAAAACGGTGGCTGGGATAATTATTGCTCCTGCGAGAGATAGTTGATGAAAAAGCAGATTTTTTGCCCTCGCTAGGGTTTATAAGTGTAATTGACTAACTGATTTATGGCGCACCCTGCGGAATTTTGATAGGTTAAATCAGTTAAATATCGTAGAATGTTTGTGGATGAACTTCTTCCTGCACAAGCAGAACACAAATTATTGATATTTCAAAAATGTACGTAAAAAAACAGCGTCCTCCTGCTTTAATGGCAATTATCGTTTACAAAACTTTGGTCGCCGCTTTCTTGATATTAACTTCAATAGCTTTGCTTTTTGCCCTAAAGAACCATCAATTTTTGGAGGATTTCTCGGAATCTTATTTTTTAGAAACCAATTTGAAGATAGTTGAAATTTTTCTAGATAAAATTCTTCTTGTCAAATCTAAAACTTTACTTTTTAGTGGACTGGCTGCCGGAGTTTATGCAATTTTAACGGTGTTTGAAGTGGTGGGATTGTGGTACGAAAAAGATTGGGGAACAATCTTAGTATTAGTGCTGGTAGGAATCAGTATTCCGCCAGAAATATATGAGTTATCTCAGGGCTTCACCGTACTTAAGTTATCGGTATTTCTTGGAAATTTAGCCGTGCTGTGGTATCTGCTGCACCATTTGCCGCAGCATGGCAAAAAAGATTAAACTTGAGTTGCACTCACTTTTAATGATTGAATGATCTGCGTCCATAAGTGTTGATCCACTTAAAATCTGCGGTTAACAGTTCGATCGAATATTTATGCAACTCAAGTCTATTAAAGTGGACTCGATTGAGAAGACACTCACTGGATGCGATCGATTCCAGCATCTGCAATAGTAGGCTGATGTCTGGCTCTGTGACATAAGTAGGTCGGCGGGATTAAACTGAACTATGTAATTGTATGTAAACAGCGTCTCCTAGTCATGCTTTCTTGGTATTTTGATACTTGACGATCGTTTGTTTACATAGTTGCATTTGACAGCGCCGACCTATTTAAGCGATTGATTTTAATGTCCTGACATTTCTTTCACCCCATCGGGGCTGTTGTGTATTGCCAATCGATCGATCAATGTGGCACTTGCTTCATTCAACCCAATCAGATCAACCTCTGCACCATTACGGCGGAATTTAATCACTACTCGATCGATCGCCACAACTGCCCCTTGATCCCATAGGTGAGCGTGCCTAAGATCGAGCGTGACGCGATCGACCACTTCTTGGAAATCAAACGCCTCTAAAAAATCATGTACCGACACAAAGAAAATTTGCCCAGCGACGTTATAGGTGCGATGGCTGCCATCAGCACTGAGCGTTTTATCCACAAACACCAACTTAGCAATCTTGCGAGAAAAGAACACCGTACTCATCACAATTCCCGCGATCACGCCAAGGGCTAAGTTATGAGTTAACACCGTGATCAAAACAGTCGTAATCATCACGGCGGTTTCACTCCGAGGCGTGCGGGAAATATTCTTAATTGATGCCCAGCTAAATGTCCCGATCGACACCATAATCATCACAGCAACCAAGACGGCCATCGGCATTTGCTTGACCCAAGTTCCCAAGACAAGAATGAAAAATAGCAGAAAAACACCCGCAACAAAGGTTGAGAGTCTTCCCCGTCCGCCAGACTGAATATTAATCACCGATTGCCCAATCATGGCGCACCCTGCCATCCCGCCAAAGAACCCAGTGATGATATTGGCAATGCCTTGACCCTTAGCTTCCTGGTTTTTATCGCTTGGTGTGTCAGTGAGTTCATCCAGCAGTGAAGCCGTCAGCAGTGATTCCAACAAACCGACGATCGCCAGTGTCAAGGCGTAGGGAAAGATAATCTCCAAGGTTTCCAGATTTAATGGCACTTTTGGTAGAGCAAAAAAGGGCAAAGCACTGGGCAATTCCCCCATATCGCCCACAGTGGGAACCTTGAGTTTAAGGGCGATCGCAGCAACAGTCATCACCACAATTGCCACCAATGACGAAGGCACCGCTTTCGTAAAGCGAGGCAAGATATAGATAATTGCCAGGGAGAGCGCTGTAATCACATATACCGTCACAGGTACGTTAGTTAATTGCGGCAACTGCGCCATGAAAATCAAAATCGCTAGGGCATTGACAAATCCAACCATTACTGCACGGGGCACGTACTTCATCTGTCGCCCCAATTTCAGTACCCCAAACAGAATTTGCAACACTCCAGTCAAAAGAGTAGCTGCGAACAAATACTCCAAGCCGTGATCCTTCACCAACTGGATCATTAACAATGCCATTGCACCTGTGGCTGCTGAAATTAAGCCCGGTCGTCCACCGAAGATTGCCGTCGTCATGGCAATGATAAATGAGGCATACAGTCCTATTTTGGGATCGACACCAGCAATAATTGAAAAGGCGATCGCCTCTGGAATTAGTGCCAAAGCGACCACTGTTCCTGCCAAAATATCAGCTCTCACATTTGAGAACCATTCCCGTTTTAGGACTTGAATATTCAAAAGTTTCTCCTTGATTAGCGATCGACCGAAAAAATATATCCACGCTCACGGCCTGTGAACGTTACCTACTAGCAAATATTGGATTGTGTTGAATTACTTTCTGAAAAATGCCTATCAGATGCCACACGCCTCTACTGCGTGGGTTCACCACAGACACCATCAACCTACACCGCTCTTAAGGTGGACTAACTGCTAACTTAACGAGTTTCTGACAAACCATCGCTCTCACAATCCCTGCTTTATTCCATTAACCAAGATGAATTTAGGTGTTTCCCCGATTAGGCTGGAATCATGGGTCACATCATATCATCTCTAATGTCTTTGTTTCCAACTTTAGTGAGTTGATCCTTTTTTATTTTTTTAAGTTTAAAATCGAGATTCAGCAATTTTTATTACCATAATATTGATCACAATTAAAATAACAACCTAAATCTTTACAGAAATTTCCTGATTATAAAGATTTGTTAAAATAAAAGGGGGTGAGACCCCTCATCAACTATATTAATAAATAATAGATGCACCCTGATGGCTTTCCCGTTCCACAAGAGCGGGATTTTTATTGGCAAGCTGGGGCCTTAAGTTTCGCAATACCTACTACAGATATAGCCTTTCTGTGCTCTCATATAAGGTACTCTCGTGGGGATAGGCCAAACCGGGCATAGGCCAAACCGGGCATAGGGCATACCTCACTTTTGTGAGAACCGCTATAGAATGACGTGGGGATGCAAAGATTTCAAGAGGTTGCAGAGTTCAAGCTACAACAACGGCGCAGATCGATCGCCCCCCTGCGACCTAAACTCTGCGAAATCCCCCAAAAGCGGTAGCATAGTTTGGGAAACGGCATCAACAAAAGATGAACTTAGCGCCAGCAACAGTCCTGCAACAAGGCAAATACAGAGTCAACGCGACTTTAGGCATAGGAGGGTTCGGCATCACTTACCGAGCTATCCATACCCATTTAAACCAAACCGTTGTACTCAAAACCCTCAACGAAAGTCTGCGCCAACACCCAGCATCAGCCCAATTTCAACAGCAGTTTATTGCCGAAGCCCGACGCCTGTCCAGATGTCAGCATTCCAACATCGTCAGAGCAATCGACTTTTTTGAAGAAGCCGGACAGTCTTTTATCGCAATGGACTACATTCCCGGCCAAACTCTCGCCCACATCGTCGAAGCCGGTCAACCGCTGCCAGAAGACCAGGCGCTGCATTATATTCGTCAAATAGCCTCAGCCGTAAGTACAGTTCACCACAGCGGATTGCTGCACCGAGACATCAAACCCGAAAATTTGATCCGGCGAGCCGATTCTCACGTCGTAATGTTGATAGATTTCGGTATTGCTCGCGATTTTATCGCCGGCACTAAATACGCTCAGATTAACTTGCTATCCCCTGGGTACGCGCCGATCGAACAATACCTCTATGACGGTAAATGTACACCGGCCACAGACATTTACGCGATCGCCGCCACCTTTTACTACTTGCTCTCCGGCGTGCCGCCCGTAGCAGCCCCCCTGCGCGATCGAATTCCCCTAGCTTCTTTGCGGCAATTTGTGCCCAACCTCAGCCCCGCCATCGAGCGAGCAATCCTTCAGGGACTCGAAACCGACCCCCAAAAGCGCCCCCAGACAGTGGAAAATTGGCTTACCATGCTGCAAGACACAGAAAGAGTACCAGCAGAAAAAAAAGACAAGCAAAGCCTGAAATTGCCCGCACCTCCCCCGCCTTCATTGACTTTACTGGCGTTTGTCATAACGGCTGTCATTGCAGGCTGGATGGGTTTTGACCTAGCATGGCGCTACAACAGCACCAGTCTCAGCAGCGCCCGATCCACAGCTCAATCCTTCCCATCTCTCGAAGATTTGCTCAAATCCCGCAATTCATCAGGGCCGATGTTCGCACAGCCATCTGTCGAAAGCAGCCCTCTCTACCCCATCGAACTTAACAAGCGCCCCAAACCCACCTCAGACAGCAGCAACCTTCCCGAACCGATCGAACCCGAAGCAGTTAGCACCCCACCTTCAGAGTTGCCAAGCCCCGAAACTCCCGCCCCAGAACCCGAACCAGAGCCTTCAATATCCCCCACGCCCGAACCCGAAGCGCCGCCTTCGGAACCCCCAATTCCCGAGGCTCAAACCCAAATCGAGCCAACACCGCAACCAGCGGCCGCACCGATACCGGAAGTTGCGCCCCTACCGCCGGAACCTCCCAGCTACTCACCTCCCGCACCCACCCCGCCTGCGGTGCCGAGTCCTGAAATTGTGTCGCCGCCATCAGTAGCGTCGCCAACACCGCCAATACCCAGCCAAAATGATACGAATTCCGATAGTTCGATCGCTCCTTACTCGCCTCCCCCTGTGACAGAAACCCCTTTGCCTTTACCAGAACCTACGACAAATTAGTCTGAGACTTGAGCTGCATAAGTCCTCGCTTTTAATACATAAACCGCAGATTCAAGGCAGATGCAATGCGGATAAACGCAGATAATTTTAGATTGTTTGTGAGTGCCACAGGTGTATTATTTTTGTTGGTTAAAGTTGCGGGCGACTACTTGCTTTGATGAATCAGTAAATATCGATGGATTGTTTCTTGAAAATAACGCCTTTGGAGGCAAAGCACCAAACCGCAAAACCTGCTTTCGGAATTTGCTAATCCCCACAACCTCGACTTGACTCGACTGCATATTTCCTATGCCACCTGCGATCGAAATGCCTCTAGAAAAAAAATGTATAAACCTTTGATATTTTTTAGGAATTATGTTAAGATATAGGCACGGGCGCACAAGTTATGTGATGTTTCCTGTTGCGGCTGCCACATCTACTCGGTTGAAAAAGTAGTTAGCAACAACGGTTCTGAAAATCAAATCGATGGTAGAGGTCGCATCCCGGATGACTGGAGTGTCAGTCGATCGCCCGCTCGAAAAAATTTGTTTGTTTCCAGGCAGAGATATTGTCCTGCATCAATTTCCACAATCTTCCTTTGTTTGGAAGCACCATCGAGGATAAGCAAGTTATAATTTGTTGCGGAAGCGTACAGAGATTTTTTTATGAGTAAACCCCCAGTTCATGCTTTTTTTGTAGGCAGAGCAGTTGCTGAAGCACTATACGAGCAATTAGAAAGCGTGGCAACGAACGCTTTTTCTCAACTAGGTAAATTTGACGCGGAACAAAGAGAACGTCTGCGCCAATTTACAGATCGAGTTGTGGAACGCGCTAATCGATCGGCCGAGGAAGCGATGCAAACCAGAACCGGTAATGCAACCACCAGCACTACCATTCAAGACATCCATCCTGCTGAGCTGCAAGTGACTATTGACGAGCTGCGCGCCGAAGTTGCTTTGGTGCGATCGCAATTGCAGCGCTACCGCAGCAGTTTGCCTTAAAAAAGGGCGATCGAACTACTATTTACAACCGCGCGAGCGCAAGACAACGCGCTCCTGCGCTCCAACCTGCCATCAAAGCAACAACATAAAATAAGCAATTTGGGAACCCAAGTGTCTGCTCTCCTTAATGACTCTGTTGATCGCCAGCGCCCCCCCAAGCGCACTGGCGAGGCCGATGAGCCAAAAACTGCTGCTAAATCCTACAAAAGTAAAGCTTATCGCTGGAATCGCGAAAAATACTCCCGGCAGCGACGCTTCTTCGACATTTGGGCCTTTGTCCTGCTCTGGCTGGCTTCGCTGTGGTTCGACAGCAAAAACTGGAGCTACTGGGGAGGCGTCACAGAAGAAAAAAAAGTTGCCAGACGGCGCTTTCAAGCAATCTGGGTTCGAGAAACACTATTGGATTTGGGCCCCACTTTCATTAAAGTAGGCCAATTATTTTCCACCCGCGCCGACTTGTTCCCCGCAGAGTTTGTCGAAGAGCTCTCTAAACTGCAAGATAAAGTGCCTGCTTTTAGCTACGAAAAGTTAGAGGCAATTGTCGAGCAAGATTTGGGCAAAACAGTTCAAGAACTCTACCGCAGCTTTGACCCCGTGCCCCTGGCCGCGGCCAGTTTGGGTCAGGTACACAAAGCTCAACTTCACTCGGGCCAGGAAGTTGTAGTCAAGGTGCAGCGGCCAGGACTGCGAAAGCTCTTTGAAATAGATTTGCAAATTCTTAAGGGAATTGCTCGTTACTTTCAAAATCATCCTAAGTGGGGCCAAGGCCGAGATTGGATAGGGATTTATGAGGAGTGCTGTCGCATTCTCTGGCTGGAAATTGACTATCTCCATGAAGGCCGCAATGCTGATACTTTTCGCCGCAATTTTAGCACCTGTGACTGGGTGCTGGTGCCACGGGTTTATTGGCGGTACGCCGCCCCCCGAGTGCTGACTTTGGAATACCTGCCGGGGATTAAAATCAGCCACTACGAAGCTCTAGAAGCTGCAGGTATCGATCGCAAATTAATCGCTCAGTTGGGCGCGAAAGCTTATTTGCGGCAGTTGCTCAATGATGGCTTTTTCCACGCTGACCCACACCCCGGCAATATCGCTGTTAGTGCTGACGGAGTTCTGATTTTCTACGATTTTGGGATGATGGGGCAAATTCAGTCGAATGTCCGCGAAGGACTCATGGAGACTCTCTACGGCATTGCTTCCAAGGATGGACAGCGGATTATGGATTCTCTGATCAATTTGGGCGCTTTGGTTCCTACGGGTGATATGAGTCCGGTGCGCCGCAGCATTCAGTATATGCTGGATAACTTCATGGACAAGCCTTTTGAAAATCAGTCCGTGAGCGCGATTACTGACGACCTTTACGATATTGCCTACAACCAACCTTTTCGGTTCCCAGCTACCTTTACTTTTGTAATGCGAGCTTTTTCTACCATCGAAGGGGTAGGCAGGGGTTTAGATCCAGAGTTCAACTTTATGGAGGTGGCACAACCTTTTGCCATGCAGCTTATGACTAATGGAAATGGTTCTGATGCAAGTAGCAGCATTTTTAACGAAATCGGCCGTCAGGCGGCTCAGGTGAGCTCGACTGCCTTGGGCTTGCCCCGCCGGATTGAGGAGACTATTGATAAACTAGAACAGGGAGATTTACGGATTCGCGTCCGTTCTGCCGAAACAGAGCGATTGCTCCGCCGCATGACCAGCGTTCAAATGAGCACGAATTATACTTTGATGATGAGTGCTTTTACTTTGTCGGCGACAATTTTGTTTGTCAGCAATCAAGTTTGGGCTGCTGTCGCTGTGGCTGTGCTTGCTGCTGGTACGGGGTTGGCTCTGCTGCGTTTGTTCAAGCGGATCGATCGCGCCGATAGAATGTCACAATAGCGCGCAATTTGAAACCGGAAATTTCTGGTTTGAGATTTCTCGCCAGCCAAAACTTAGTCTCGAATGTTAAGTTTTGGCTGACATATTTCTAAAATTTACAGCACTTAGCTGCTTTGAGCCTAAAAATACCGTTGCTTTCTCGATTTTTAGCCAGCCCATCCTCTGATTTTTTGCCCAAATCCAGTTGTTTTTGGCAGGCGCTGCGTCAGGCCGCTTGATTTACCGGAAAATTTAAGAGGCGATTTGCACCAGACGATCTACAATGTCAGGAACTAAGGTCTAAAGACACGCTCGCTTGGTCGCGAGAAATCACTCACAAGCTATTCTGACCAGCTATCGTCTTCACTGACTACGTTATTTAGGTCATGACACCGGGCGAATGCTCTCGCTAGTTAAGAGCTCTGTCGCTTGTGATTAAACAGTTCTAAAGTCACGCTTTACAGTGTTGCAAGCCGAACAAGCCCTTATAACATTGACCGACAAGCTAACATCACCCCGCTTTCGTAGGCTCTAATCGAGCAAACATTATGCGATCGCGGATTGTGAAGCTTGAAATGGTAATTGTCAAGCGTGAAAGTACATTACAAAAGTACACAAGAGTCAAACAATCCCCGTGTAATGGAAAGATTTACGGTGGTTAAAACCACCCGCGTTGTTTCCCTCTCCGAGGCCGGGGCCACGCTCGTTTCCCACTTACCGAGCTTTTTTATGAGGTCAAGGAAGTGCATTTTTTTCAAAACGGGCGATCGCGGGCAACAGAAATTTTAAGTTTCGTTCGGCATTTAAGCTTTCTTATAAAAAATTGCACCAGTTAACTGAATGTGAGTGGGAAGTCCCGCACCATACCTGTACTCAGGGTGACGGGATGAAAACGAACCAGAAACAAGTTGAGCGATCGCGAATCAGTGATACAATTGCACTATCTTGACCACTATCTCGCGAGGCTAAAACCGAGCTAAACGGAGCGTGTAGCCAGAAAAAGTATGGGTCTTACGAACTAGGACTCCTGCCTGTGGAGGGAAGATAAGACTACTTGCTTCAACAACGGAGCTTTCTTCACATCCCAATGAATCAGGAAGCCAGTGCTGTATGCGTAGCATCAGCGTCTGGTAGTTCACATCAAGCTTTTAATTTCGATGAGTCCATTGACTAATCTATGAAACGCTCTTTCGCAGGTAAGACAGACACAGGGCTAGTTCGTTCCGTAAATCAGGATTCGTACTACATAGATCCTGACGGGCGATTTTTCATAGTGGCAGACGGAATGGGAGGACACGCCGGAGGCCAAGAAGCCAGCCGGATAGCGACTGGGGCCATTCAATCTTATTTGCTCGAACATTGGGAAGGGCCCGAGGATTCTGTGCATTTGTTGGAAAAGGCTTTTTTAATCGCCAATCAAGCAATTTTGACGGATCAGCTAGAACATCCCGAACGTGGTGATATGGGGACTACGGCTGTGGTTTTGATCTTTAGGGATGAGGGCAGGCCTTGGTGCGCTAATATCGGGGACTCTCGCTTGTACCGGCTGCACGGGCCTCGCTTGGAGCAGATTACTGAAGACCAGACTTGGGTGGCTCAGGCTGTCAAAAGAAAGGCCTTGACTCCGGATCAGGCTCGACACCATCCTTGGCGTCACGTTTTGTCCCAGTGTTTGGGCCGCGATGATTTGCAGGAGATAGATATTCTGCCGGTGGATGTAAAGCCAGGGGATCGTTTGCTGCTTTGCAGTGACGGCTTGACTGAAGAGCTTTCCGATCCTTTGATTGCTTCGCCTCTGAAGTCGATTCGCGCCGGCGAGGTTGCTGCAACTGCTTTGATTGAAGCAGCTAAGGATAAAGGGGGACGCGATAATATTACTGTGGTGATCGTGACGATCGACCTCAAATAATATCCTCGCACCCTCGCGCCCTCGCGCACGCCACTATATAAAAATCTCAACCTCCTGCACGCACCGGGGGACAGAAACTCGTTTTGATGGACGAAAATCCTTAACCATAATCCGCAATCCGCGTAAAAAACCCCGTTTCTTTGTCGGGAGTGCGTCCCAGACTATGTAAAAATCTAAAATCTAAAATCTAAAATCGAATGGTTCGCGTTATAGGTTTGATCAGCGGCACGTCAGTTGATGGTATTGATGCTGCTTTGGTGGATGTGGTCGGTTCCCAAACAGACTTAAAAGTAAAGTTGGTGGCAGGTCAAACTTTCCCTTATCCTGCTAATTTGCGATCGCAAATTCTCTCGGTTTGCAGTGGATCGGCTTTGTCAATGGCTGAACTCGCCCAATTAGATGATGCCATTGCTCGACAATTTGCCAGCGCAGCCTTGACAATTCAAGCGGGACATGATAGTGCAGAATTAATTGGCTCTCACGGTCAAACCGTCTACCACCGACCGCCAGAGACGGGAGAGAACAATCTTGCAGATGGGTTCATGGGCTACAGCTTGCAACTCGGGCGGGGCGCGCTAATTGCCGAATTGACAGGCATTACTACTGTGAGCAATTTTCGATCGGCAGACATTGCAGCAGGGGGTCAAGGAGCACCCTTAGTCCCCATTGTTGATGCGTGCCTGCTGGCAGAACCCAACCGCAGTCTCTGCATCCAAAATTTGGGGGGAATTGGCAATGTTGCCTATCTCCCAGCCAGGGAAAAGAGGGAAAACAACCACGAGTCGGAAGTTTCCGATCTGGGAGATGGTATCTTGGGTTGGGATACAGGGCCTGCAAATTCGCTGTTAGACTTGGCAGCGGTACACTTTTCTGGGGGCTCTTTGACGATCGACTCAGGTGGAGAGTGGGCGGCAACCGGCACTCCCTGTCAAGCTTTAGTCGAGGATTGGCTGCAGCAAGATTTTTTCACCCAAGCACCGCCTAAATCTACAGGGCGAGAGTTATTTGGTGTAGACTATTTTAACTGTTGTTTGCTAGAGGCATCCGCTTACAATCTCAGTCCTGCTGATGTGCTAGCTACTTTGACAGAACTTACTGTGGCTTCGATCGCTCGCAGTTACCAAACTTTTTTGCCGGCAATGCCCGATCGAGTTTTACTGTGCGGGGGCGGTAGCCACAATCTCTACTTAAAACGCCGATTGCAATCTCAATTGCATCCAGTCCAAGTGTTGACTACTTCTGAGGCAGGCTTGAGTGTAGATTTTAAAGAGGCGATCGCTTTCGCGGTTTTAGCCGCATGGCGGGTTCGGGGCATTCCCGGCAATCTGCCTCAAGTGACTGGTGCCCGGGCACCGGTACTTTTAGGGGAAATTAACTCTTGTTGGCACGGTTGGGCGTGATAGCATATAGTCTGAGCGACAACGGCTGTGCGTTGTTGCACCCGTATTGTAGCCAGCAGGAAAAGCATAGGAACAGCACTGTGGCTCACACGTTTTTAATGGAATCTGGCCAATGGACGCTCGAAGGAAGTTGGATTGAGCGCAATGGCGTGCCAATTACGGTTAAAGGCAAAACTTTAGTGAGCTGGAACCGAACAGATTGGTTCAATATGGTGACGAAGCTCATTTTTCCTGGAGGCGATCGTGAAGAGATTATTTTGAATTACCGAGGACACCTCAACAGCGATGAACGGCAGTACACTTTTGTACTCCAACACAGCGAACTCGGCCGCGTCGAGGGCGAAGGTTGGATTGCTCCCCAGTCGATCGTCCAGCGTTACTGGGTACTGGGAGACGAACGCCAGCGGCGGACGGGCTTTGATACCCTTCACCGCGTTGATGACAATCGCTACTATCAATCTAGCGGCCTCATGTCTGGTCATTATTTGACCAGTACGATGGAGGCGACTCTGGAACGTCAGCCGGAATAACTCTCGATCGAAAAATTGGGGCTAAAACCCCGTCCTTTGAGGACGGCTTTTTGCTAGACTGTCTAAAAATTCGGGATACGGCATTGCCACGAGTCGCCTGTGGAGATCGAGGGAGAGTCAAACTGCGGTTCGGTAGCATCACCCAAGGTCGTTTCAAACATCACCGCACAAGCAAAGGCGGTTAGTATATCAAAGAGTCAGCATTTACGAGTTCTAGTGTTTGATTTGAAAATTCAAAGTCTTGCTAGTCGGAAGTCGCGCTCAAATGTCCGACTAGCACCATTGTTCTCAAACCTCATCCGCTGCAACTACAGACAAATATATTTAATTGGGGTTTGCTGAATAATCGATCGCAAACCAATCACAGGAGCGATCGATATATTCAAGCTTGGTTAATATAAGTTCTTC
>NZ_JAUBPN010000073.1:0-1324 GCF_036700745.1 Microcoleus sp. S36a_B3
GTCACTGCCTGAGAAAATAGCTCGATGCCTGGTTAATTTTACTTACACAAAGCCCCCCTCCGAATCTTCCGAGGGGGGCTTTGTTCTTTCCCCCACTACCATCCCAATATTTACTCCGTCCTTACACGACACACCCTTTTATCCCCACAGCAGACGCTTTTTATCTTGATTTTTATACCCAATTGCCGTCTGTGTTCTTCACGTCAGGCTATTTCTCCTCCCCTTTGTGATCTTGCGGATAATCAACTCCCCATCTGGGCGGATTTCTGTGAGTTATTTTATATCATATCTGGTCGATTGACCGTAATACGAGCGACTTTTTATTAACATCAACGTCCGAAAAAGAGCAAGCTTCAGTCGTAAGGATTCAGGTCAAAAAAACTTCAGTGGCGGCATCTGGTAAAATAAACGAATGAAAAAGCCCGCAGCCACCAGAAAGAAAGAAAAAACCCAAATCGAGCAGTTGAGCCAAGCTGAACTGGTGGAAATGGTACTGGGGCTGCAAACAATTATTGAAGAATTGCAAGAAAAACTAGCTATTGCTACAGGCAAAAGTCGAACCACCAGTCAAACCTCTTCAAAACCCCCATCAACGGATCTCATCCAGAAATCAGAGAAACCAACAGTCCAACCAGAAGCAGACCAAAAAAAGAAACCAGGTGGACAACCAGGTCATCAGGGATAAACCCGAAAAGGGTTTGGACGAGTAGACAGAACCGAAATTAGCTCACCGGAAATCTGCCTCAATTGTGGCAGTCAAGAATTAAGTGAAGTAATTAGGGCTTGCTGAATAGAACTCGAAGCTATGACTGCCAAGGGTTTCAAGCTTTTAACAAACAAAAAAATGCAAGGTTATGGCCTTTGTCGGCTCAAAATCCTTGGATTTCGGTGGAAAATTGTAGAGTAAATTTGGGAACCAATCTCCGAATCTCCCATTTTTTAAGCTGTTTGGCATCTAGATTCGATTTGTGGACTTTTTCAGTAAGCCCTAATTAACATCCACTCTCAGCAAGTAGCAACTCTAGTCGCGAAACCAATTGAAGTCGTCGAATATCAGACACAATCGTGTAAATGTCTCGAATGTGGTGCAGTAGTTAGAGGAGAACCACATCAAGGAGTGGTTCCAGGGCAAGACTTGAGCGTTAATCTCCAAGCATTATTAGTCTGGTTAGGAAATTATGGGCATCTTTCCTACGCCAAGCAGACTGAATTGTTGTGGGAACTCGGCAGGATAGAAGTGTCCGTAGCAATACTTCGGACAGTTTTTAAGCAGCAAGAGTACCATAGGATAGGACTGACGAGAGGTTAGGGTGATTTAAAATCA
>NZ_JAUBPN010000043.1:0-30250 GCF_036700745.1 Microcoleus sp. S36a_B3
CTCTCAAACCTCAACCTCTTTACGAAGCTTTAGCCCAGGGTAGGGCTAGACAACATACCCAGGAGTTTAAGCAGCGTGATGCCCTACGGGCTGGTGTTGAAAGTTCGCTGTCTCAAGGAATTTGTGTTTTTGGTTTGCGCGCGGCTCGTTACATGGGTCTTGCCAAGACTCGTCTGCAACATATTATGACTGCTGCTGCGATGAATCTGTCAAGAATGTGGGCATTTTGGCGCGACATTCCGATTGGTAAGACTCGTGTCTCTCGTTTTGCGGCTCTTTTTCCCTCTGCCTCATCATAGTTTTTTTCCACGATTGTGGGATGTTTGGTTTCACCCTTTTTTAATTCGCCAACAGTCTCCTTAAGTCACCGAGTCTAATCTATTTCATCTCCAGAGGCAATATCCTCCAATTTCTGCCAATCCAAAACAGTAATTTTACCGCCTCTACTGTAGGATACAAACGGCTTAAGTTTCTTAAACAACCGCACGCATTCTTCATAGGTGATGCCAATGCTGCGAGCAATTTGATAGTATGGCAAACGTTTTTTTAAACATACACTATTATCTACAATCTTCGTACCTTGCTCGACGCTAAAGTAATGAATGAATCGGGCCAGCCGCACGATCGCCCTTTCCGACACCAAACCGTGCACAGTCTCGTGTAGTTGCTGCAATCGCTGGTTAAAAACCGCCAATATTCGCAAAGCAATCTCAGGATTTTGCCGAATTGCTGCTAGCAAAAATTCCCGTTCTGTGGTAAGAACTTGCACATCAGTTTCAGCAGTCACCGTTGCCGGCGCAATACCGTTACCCAGCAAAGCAGGTGCAGCAAAAATATCTCCCTGAAATAAAGTGCGGAGAATAGTTTCTTTGCCTGCCACCGCTGTTTTTGTCACCCGCAGAGAACCGCTCAAAAGCGTGTATAATTTTTCCGGGATGCGATCGCCCTCATACATCACAACTTCTCCCTGTTGGTAAGTCCGAATTGCTGTATGTTCTTGCAATTGCTCTAAATCAGTTCGGTTTAAGCTGGCAAATATCCCAATTTCGACCAGTTGCTCGACAGTTGCTTTCATACATTTAACTTGAGCCGGAGTCCATTTAGAGTATCATAGCGGTGAATTCAGAATATATCGAGGCTAGCAGAGCCATCTACAAAAATGCAGAACCCGAATATCAGCGATATTATTTTGATGAGATAGCTGGCGGATTTGTCCTCATCCACCAACAACACAATCTTAATAATTCGGAAATATTTGTTGCTGAAGTTTTGGCTAAAATAGGCAATAGAGTCAGAATGCTGAGCGAGCAATCAGCAGAGGGTGTCCGAACGCCAGATGCTGAGATTGACGGTCAAATTTGCGAATTTAAGGAGTTGACAGAACAGACTCAAAATATCAGAGACAGAGTGCAAGAAGGCATTAGTAGAGCCAAAAATCAAGGTGTAGCAACCGTTATTTTTCACATCAACCGAGAAAATTATGATGTTTGGAAAATCAACGCTGGCATCAAACAAGCTCTGTTTTGGGATACCGCAAAGCAAATTCAAAAAATTATTTTTGTCCTCAAAAGCGAACAGATTCAAATCATCACAAGGGAAGAGTGGAAAAATGGAAGATCATTTCAGCGAATTTAAAGAAATCGTAGCGCGTGGATTGAATAATAATATGCCACGAGATGCTAAATTAATTAGTTTAGGGCAAATTTTATCTGCTGTTACCCACGACGATCTAACTATTGAAGAAGGTTGGCAGCTAGAAGCAATGCTGGGCGGCAGAGAACAATGGGAAGAGGCACTTGAGTACAGCATTTTTGGCTATCCAGTAGATACTGCAACACCATCTTTAGATAAACCTCTGGTGATTGCCGGTAAAACTTTTCATTCTCGATTGATGACGGGGACTGGAAAATATCGCAGCATTGCCGAAATGCAGCAAAGTGTCAATGCTAGCAGGTGCGAAATTGTGACTGTAGCCGTGCGGCGGGTGCAGACAAATGCTCCCGGTCATGAAGGATTGGCAGAGGCTCTGGATTGGACTAAAATTTGGATGCTGCCCAATACTGCTGGTTGCCAAACTGCAGATGAGGCGATTAGAGTGGCTCGTTTGGGCAGGGAAATGGCGAAGCTTTTGGGACAGGAAGATAATAATTTTGTCAAGTTAGAAGTGATTCCCGATGCTAAATATTTGCTGCCAGATCCGATCGGCACTTTGGAAGCAGCAGAAAAATTAGTCAAAGAAGGTTTTGCCGTTTTGCCTTACATCAATGCCGATCCGCTACTAGCAAAACGCCTCGAAGAAGTCGGTTGTGCGACTGTGATGCCTTTAGCTTCGCCCATCGGTTCCGGGCAAGGGATCAATAATGCCGCCAACATTCAAATCATTATTGACACGGTAAAAGTTCCTGTGGTA
Source organism: Microcoleus sp. S36a_B3 (assembly GCF_036700745.1). Classification (NCBI taxonomy): domain Bacteria; kingdom Bacillati; phylum Cyanobacteriota; class Cyanophyceae; order Oscillatoriales; family Microcoleaceae; genus Microcoleus; species Microcoleus sp. S36a_B3. The sequence continues at coordinate 2,411 of NZ_JAUBPN010000043.1, forward strand.
GTGGATGCGGGGATCGGAACCCCCAGCGAAGCTGCTAGAGCAATGGAAATGGGCGCTGACGCACTGCTGATTAATTCGGCGATCGCCAATGCCCAAAATTCTCCAGCAATGGCAAAAGCAATGGGAATGGCGGCAGAAGCCGGACGGATCGCCTACTTAGCAGGAAGAATGCCAGTCAAAGATTACGCGATCGCCTCTTCCCCCCAAACAGGTACTGTCACCTCAAAATAAATTCCCTAATTTTCCAGGGCGCTTTTTTGGTACAGTTGTAAACATCAAAAATATTAAGGATTGTGACTGATGCCTTACATCAAAGATGACGATGGACGCCTGAACAACTTTGCTAAAGAGCCGAAGGTGTATGAAGCCGTACCTCCCAACAAAAATCAGCAACGCAACTACATCATCATGGGTATTGCAGCAGCTATGTTAGTGGCCGGTTTGGTGTTTGTGGCGGCCTCAGTCTGAAAACTGCCCTGACACTCAAAGCTGCTTCAAATCACAATTTAAAATAATTCTTCAGCAAACCATGTTTTCCAACCAAGGTCAACATGGTTTTTGTGTTTCAATACAAAGCAGGTAGTTGTGACAATCCTGAAGCGTACCGAGCGAGCTCGAAAGCTAAATAAGACAAACAGAAATTTGGGTTTTTACTCTCTGCTGTCGGCTTCAGGGACTTGGGTTGCAATTAATCAGACGAGTTCGTCACAAACATAAAATTGTCAATTGAAAATCTACAATCCTTTGGTCATCATCGGTGCGATTGACGGCCTTCGGGGCTTAGTTGCGAGTTATGAGCGATCGAGTTTTTAACTCTCAACTCTAAAATCCAAAATCTACAATCTAAAATCCAAAATCTAAAATCTAAAATCTAAAATCTAAAATCGGCTGACCGTGATGTCTATTCCTTCCCAAAAAGTTTCTAGCTCGAACAAGCAGATATACCAACGCTTGAAACAGGCGATCGACCTCAACTTACGCCGTCAAATTTTTATTGCCGCCTGCGACGACTTGTGCTTGCGGGACTGTCTGGCAGCTCGCTTGCAGGCAGAATTAACCGCAGAAAGCGCAGGCTCCAATCCTCGCTCCCCGATCGACTATCCCCGATTTGTCAGTTTGGAACTCGACTTGAACGATCCCAATCCTTGGGGCTCGCTAGCCGCGTGGCTGACCAAACACCCACCGCCCCAAAATATGGGCATCTACAGCCCTTTGCCGGGATTTCAAATTTTGGGGGCAGAACACCTGACCAGGCATTCAGCAGCCGTGCAGTGGTCGTTCCTGAGCTATTTGAGGGACATCGAAGCACACCTGCAAATGTGCGAGTCTACTTTGTTGCTGTGGGTGTCGCGCCCCTGGCTGAGTTCGATCGAGCAATCGGCCCCGGAATTTTGGCAGTGGCGAACCGGAGTATTTGAGTTTGAAGGCGAACCGACTCCAGCCAAGCAAGACTTCGGCCGCTCCGAGGACTTCGGGAACTCCGAAAACTTGGGCAACTTGCGGGACAACGGAGACTCCGGCGACCAACTTTTAAGATCGCCAGAGTCCGAACAATCCTCAACTCCCGATTCCGCATCATTCCCAGCGCCAGATGCTAAATCTGTCGAACTGGCGGATTTGGTGCTAGCGACGGCCTCGGAGGATGAGTTGGAAGCAGAGGGTGATGCCGCATCGGAGGACAATTTTCTGCCGCTGCAAACCTTGCAATACATCGAATTGCTGCAAGAACATCAGTGCTGTTCCGAAGCCTTGGCTTTGGCTTATCACAGTTTGGGGAATTACTACCGCGATCGGATTCTGGGCGGAGAGTCTTCGCCACAAAACTTGACAATCGCCATTCGCGCGATCGAGCAAGTGATTGCATACCTCGAACTCGACGCGGGCTCGCAGCAAAATCAACCACCAACTGAGGAATGCGCGCGGCTGATCGCCCAATTGACACAAAATTTAACTCAATACGCCGAGGAGTCCAACAGCTTACCGCCGATGGACGATTTGATCAACGATCTCGGCACTTTTTACTGGATGCTGTCGCGCGATCGCACCGACGGTGTGGAAGTCCCCGATCCGGTATCCTGCCTCGAACGCAGCATCGCCCTCTACATTGAAGGTTTGAACCGCACAGATGCCGAGAGCGCACCTCAAACCCGTGTCAGATTAAACAAAAATTTGGGCATCGCCTTAGCAGATTTAGCCCGCTATCAAGACAAGACACAGAACTTGCAGCAAGCAGTTGCAGCTTACCAACAAGCGCTGCTGGATCTAGACCCCGCGACGGAACCCCAGCAGTGCGCTGCGGCTCAGAATAATTTGGCGACAGCATACTGGCATTTAGCCCAAGATGGTGAACCCATCGTCTATCTCAAAAGCGCGATCGCAGCTTACACCCAAGCCCTCTCCTGCTACAGTCCAGAACGAGAACCCCTCAACTATGCCGGAGTGCAAAACAACCTCGGTACCGCCTGCTGGAACCTCGCCCAGCACGAACCCTCAGAACTTTTATTAGTCAGGGCGATTGAGGCCTACCGCGAAGCCTTGAAATACCGCACCCGAGAATTGGTACCAGCAGCCGCAGCCGCCACCTACAACAATCTCGCTACGGCTTACTGGCATTTGGCGAACCAGTTCCAGCAGAAACAAGCCCGCATCGACTCATTGCAGCAGGCGATTACCGCCTACGAAGCCGCCTTGGATATCGCCCGAAAACTCGATCGAGCCCAACTCACCTTTGACACTCTTGCCGCCCGCAACAATCTCGGACTAGCCCACTATCAACTAGCCACAGCCCCAGATTTGGCCCTAAACAAAGCCGCACAAACCAGCCATTTAGATGCAGCACTGCACCACCTGTTGCAAGTGTGTGCCGAATGGGGACAGCATCTTAACGACAAAGGGTTAATATATGGAGATAAACTCAACCTGCAACCCCCAGCCAATTCCCAAGCCGCTGATGATTGCCGGCAAACAGCATTAAGCTATATTGTTAAAACGATTCGAGCTTTCTATAGCGAATGTGGGCTTGCCGGCCAAAATTTAGCCTTATCCAAAGTTCCCGGAGATTTATTGCCAGAAATTTTGCGTAGGTTATAAATACGGCTATAACTCTTAAAAGCTCAATTTTTTCTAGATTTGTATCCAGTTTTCTATTATTATGGCTGAATATTCTTACCTAATTCTTCAATTAAAGTTGTGGTCATGGCCCCTGTAAAAATCCTTGTGGTTGATGACGACCCAGCAATCCGAAATTTAATTCACCGTTTTTTAAGCCAGCAAGGTTATCAAGTTGAATCTGGCGAGGACGGTCAGACAGGTCTGGAATTATTTGAGCAACTCAATCCTGACTTAGTAGTTCTAGATGTAAATTTACCCGATACTACTGGCTACAAACTGTGTCAAGAAATGCAAAGACGGACGGGCGTGTTTGTGTTGATGCTGACTGCCCGAAACGATGAAGCTGACAAAATGAAAGGGTTTGCCGAAGGTGCTGACGACTACATTACTAAACCTTTTAGTCTTGTGGAGATAGGAGCTCGCGTTGAAGCAATTTTGAGGCGCAAACGCACAGTTACTGTCACTGAGCAACAAAGTCTTACCTTTGGGGAGCTACTAATAGATCCAGTCCGCCGCGAAGTGATTCTCAACAATCAAATAGTGGCTTTGACTGCTTTAGAATTCGACTTGCTGTACTGTTTGGCCAGCAAACCCGGTCGCGTGTGGAGGCGAGCGGAATTGCTGCAAGAAGTGTGGCACTACGAATATGTAGGAGCCGAGCGCGTGGTGGATGTCCATATCGGTCAAATTCGCCGCAAAATTGAGCCAGATACCAATCAAATTTCGATGATTCAAACTGTCCGGCGGGTGGGTTACAAGTTTGAACCCACAACCTAACAACATTCGGCACAAAGCTCTAGGGGCGGGTGCACGAGTTCTAATTCCGCTGGTGTTCGATCGATCTACTCGTTATAAAAACGGTTCGTAGTGCGGACTCGCATTCCGCACGCACGAACTAATCTGATTGCTGCAAATACTCGCCCACTTCTTGCGCCCGCTCAAAACCCCTGCGGACGCAATCTCCCAAAGCCACGCCTCCAAGGTAGTTGCTGCACAAATACAGCCCCGGCAAAGATTTTAAACCCTTGCAGATTAGCGAATCGAGAATCGGGAATCGGGAATCGGGAATCGGGAATCGGTAAGCTGTCCCGCATTTCTCAAGCATTTTTCTCGAAGGTTGTCGATTAAACTCTCCCCGTCTCCCCGTACCCCCATCTTCCCATCTTTACCCTCCGAGCGACTTATCCGAATAACATAGCCGAAGCAAGCCGAATCGAGCCCTCTCTCCTTCACGAAGACGGAGTTACATTATTGCTGTGCAAGTCTTGAGGGGACTGAAACAGAGTTTCGAGATAAACTCTCGCAGCTTGGCGATAACTGCGCGAAGCTTCCGGTGTACCGCTATCGGCATTCTGCAACAAAAACAGCGACAGAGACGCCGAGAATACTCTGTCTAGATCCCATTCGGGGTGAGTTTCCAGATAAATTTTAAGAGAATCGTGCAGCGTTTCGGGAATTTCGGCAAAAATACTGACTGTCGGGTTCATCATTTTTTTAGTCTCGCTAATAAATTGAAAATAGAACCCCCCTTTCGGCTGGATACAGGTGCAGACACAGCCGAAATTAGAGCGCTTTTTTTTTAGGTCGGTCGCATCATTGTGCGTATCAGGAGGCGGGTTTGTCAATGTTGCGAAATATTACAAACTCCTTTATGTAAAAAAAATATTTACCAATAAATAAGCCTTTCAGGGCTTTTTTTGTTACATATCTTTATGTGTGGGAAGTTTTCTGAGGGATTTGGCGGCAGGTTAACAAAATCCCCAATTCCGCAGCAAGATCCGACCGTGCCGTTAATTTCTGTGGAAAACTTTTTCAAATCTGTGGAAAACCTCGGACTTGCCTGTGGAAACGCTGTGGAATGTTTAGGGAAAAGTCTGGGAAAAAATAAGAATTGCAAAGGGGATTAATTATTCATCGGTCATCGGTCATGGGTCATCGGTCATTGGTGTTTTCTTCCCGAAGGCCTTGGGGGCATCTGGGGCTTGATAAAAAGCATTGTCTTGTTGTGGTTAGAGGTAGCTCTTGCGTGTTTTATAGCAAAACACCAATTCTCCCACTCACCGACAAAAAATTATAATTATTCAGGTTTTTCTGATGTTTTACTAGAGCACAACATTGATTTCCAAAGATAGGGACACCGACCTGCGAATTTAAATTGAATATTGGTGTATCCTTCCTTGGTCAATAATTTGGTGAGGGTTTCTACTGAAAAGAATTTAATGTTACCGTTATCCCAAAGTACGGTAAAATGTTTGTCTAGTTTGCCTGTCACAGCTAAGGCTAGGTTTTTTAAATAGCCGTGATAGGGTGTGGAAAGAATTAGCCTTCCTCCGGGTTTGAGGCATTTTTGGGCATTTTTTGCCAGTTCTTTTGGATAAAGTAAGTGTTCGATTACTTCAACGGCTAAGACAATATCGAATGAGTGCAGCATATTGGTATCGGGAAGCTCGTAAATATCGGCTTGGATAAACTGACACTCGGGGAAACTTTGACTGGAGATGGCAATTCCGGGTGCAGAAGAGTCAACGCCGACAACTTCGCAGCCGTGCTGTGCGATGACGTGACTGAGGCTGCCATTGCCGCAGCCGAGATCCAAAACTCGGAGTTTTGTCTGGCTGGCTTCCTGAAGTGTCGCCAGCATTTCTAGAAGGGGAGATATCAAATAAGTGTGATGATATCTGGGATGGTTGTTTGTGTAATAATACGTATAGTTGCTAGAGTTTTTTTTCATCGATTAAGTTATGGAGACTATTGCCGAGACTGCAAATTTACCGGGCGCGGGTGTACTGTTTGGGTAAATGTTCGCCACCTGCTGGTTGTGAGAGTCGATGGGCAACTCGATCGTCTCGTTCTTTTTGTTTGACAGGCGAATTGTTGTCACCGGCTCGATCGGAGGTGCCAAAAAAAATTCACAGGGTGCAAAATCTCGAATCCCCGATTCGAGGCCGATCCCATCTCTGCTCCGGGAGCCCGTCGCCAGACGGCATTCGGAAACAAAAAGTGCGAACGATCGATCCAGAATTCTCTCCATACACTAGCCGGAAACAAAACTTTTGGCCTATTAACTTCGGCCTGGCGAGCAGATCCGTGGGATTCTACCTTCAACCAACAGCGCTCTGTCAGCGATCGCGCTTTTTCTCGCCTGAAAAATTTTGCCTGGGCGATCGGGTGCAAGTCGATCGGAAAATTCAACAGGGAAGTGTGACTGAAATCACAGGCATCTGCCAAACAAATTGCTGAGCATCTTTAAGTGGGCACACTTAGTATCGACATTAATACAGTGGCTTCTATAATTGTGTTTAAATGTTGTTCTGAAGCTGTGTTGTCTCGTCAGCAGATTGCCCTAGGCAGATTCGCACTTTTAATCTGGCTTATTGCACTACGAGCGCTGTTGAGCGTCGCACCTTAATTTAGAAATGTCCTATGGTTAAGCTAGGTCAGTCCTCCTTTCGCCGTATTTTACTGTCGCGGATTTTGTTGCTCAGCGTGCCTGTTCTACTGGTGGGGGAGTATGTTACCTATCGCAAGGCACGCTCGACGCTTCTGGAAACCGCTCGCCAAAACTTGACAGAAAGTGCAGGCAGAAAAGCCGAAACAATTGAACAGTGGGCGAAATCGCTGAAATCGAATCTAATCGGCGCTTCGGAAAATTCGATGTTGCAGTCTGTAGAGCCAAAGGATTATCAAAAGTTTATCGCGCAATTAGGGCAGCGGTTGCCAGTTCAGGTTGATTGCTTGCAATTGACTAATTTACAGACAAATCAAGTGATGGCGAGCACTTGCGGGCAACAGCCGATTCAGGCGCTACCTACCAATTTTTGGCCGCGAGTGCTGCAGCAGCAAACGCTGCAGGACGACAAAAACGTTTACATCAGTCTGTTGTGGCCGAATCAACAAAAGCCGAGAGCAAACGGCGACAAGATGACTTTGGGTGAGGAAGATTTTTCAGGTACGGGTAAAGAAGCCCGCGACAGCCGAGTCAGTTTGGTGTTGAGCGCTCCTGTTTACATTGGTCGCGGCAACAGCCGAAAGTTGAGTTATGCTTTGAGTTTGCAGTCGGCTCTGCCGGTGCAAACGAGCGCTCCCAAGGGTTCTCTAGCCGGCTATACGGTGGCGATCAACCAAGACGGGACAATTTTGGCGCACCCGAATATCAACCGCGTCGGCCGCAATATTGCCGCGGAGGCAGATGCCGATCGACTAAAAAGTATTGTCAGAAGGGCGATCGCCGGCGGACAAGCTTTTCTCCACCTATTTTCCTTTGAAAGAAATGGCGTAGAATTGCTAGCAGGATACGCTGCCATCCCCAGCCCTTTAAGTAAAAAAGAGAACACTAAATGGATTATTTTAGCTGTCTCTCGCTTAGATTACGCTCTCTCAGGCTTAGAAGAAATTCAGCAAGTTTTATTTAACTTAATCATCGGTTTAGTTGCGGCTAGCATCGTCGCGACTTTATACCTGTCTCGCGACTTGGCGCGTCCCTTGGAACAACTGAGAGACTACGCGCTGACAGTGGATACAGAAGCGCCGCAGGCAGTGCCCCAAAATTTCCAAATTCGGGAATTCAATCAACTATCAGAAGCACTCAACAGTATGGTGGAGAGCCTGAGAGAATCGGCCAGAGAATCGGCAGTCGCAACCAAGGAAGCGCAAGTTGCCAATCAGTTAAAAAACGAATTTTTGGGCAATATTTCTCACGAACTGAGAACGCCGCTCAACGGGATTATTGGTTTTATTCAAATTGTGCGAGACGGCTACTGCGATGACCGAGATGAAGAAATGGAGTTTTTGCAGCGCGCCCACGACTCGTCAATGCAATTGCTGAATATTATTAATGATATTTTAGACATTGCTAAAATAGAATCCGGCACGTTCTCCCTGATGTTAGAAGTAGTTGATATTACTCAGGTACTTGAAGATGCAATTGATTTGCAAGCACTTCTAATTAAAGAAAAAGGTTTGAATTTAAGCTTGCCAGAACCTCACGATCCGATTATTGTTCATGCCGATCCAGAGAAGCTAAAACAGGTGTTTATACACGTTTTGAGCAATGCTGTTAAGTTTACCGAGTCGGGCAGTATTACTATATCTGTGCGGTTAGAATCGAGTAATCATTCAGGTGGTTTTAACGGTAGTGTACCGGAAAGTGGGATCGGTAATAGTAGCAGTAAAAACGATTGGGTAGTGGTGACAATTAAAGATACCGGAATTGGTATAGATCCCGAACAGCAGCAAAAATTGTTTCAGCCTTTTGTGATGGCTGATGGTTCCACAACTCGCAAGTTTGGCGGAAATGGTTTGGGTTTGGCTATTTCCCGAAGAATAATGGAATCTATGATCGGCCGCATTACTCTGCAGAGCGCGGGTGTGGATCAAGGTACTTCGGTGATGATTTCTTTGCCTGTAAACCATCAGTCAAGTTTTTATTTTAACAGCCAGGATTTGGTAACAGAAAATGGAAATTTAAAAAATTAGGAGGTATATCATTTCGGGTGAATACTATGAGGAATGACAATTCAACTGCTCGTTACGAGGCTCAGCCTCTTTCATCTAAAGCTTGTTTGCTTGGGAAATCGAAGAATCTAAAATCTAAAATGGTATCAGGGGCTGTCCGCCGAGTTCCAAAGATTTGCTCAAAGCGCTGAGAATGCGGATTAATTCGACGGAAGCATTGCCGGAAGAGGTAGGACAAGGCGTATTTGTTTGCACGGAGGTGAGGAAGCGATCGCACACTCGCCGCAGCGGTTCTACTTGTTCTAAACTTAATATTTCGCGACTTTGGATGTTAGTAGTGGGCCGAGGCGCCATCGCACTTTCGCAAACATTATGCTCTTCCCCCCGCCGATTTGAACTAGCGTGCTGCAACATCAGCATACTTTCCGGTGACATTTCATCAAAAATCAAGGTTCCCAAACTACCAACAACGCTTAAGCGCCGCTGTTTGTCGGGATTCAGCCAGCACAGGTGAATAAGTGCTTGAAATCCGTCAGGATAGGTGAGCGTTACCCAAACTAAATCTGCTAGTTTTTCTGAAGGATTTATTGCTTCTTCCCTCTGACTTGTGACTTGTGACTTCGGAAATACAGTGCCCGTTGCTGTGACTTGAATAGGAGTTTGTTGGAGCCAAGTGTTGAAAATAGCAATATCGTGAATGGCCAAATCCCAAAGGGCATCAACATCGTGCCGCACTGGTTCATAATGAGTACGCTGAGCGTAACCGTAGCGCAATTTTCCGAGTTGATGCTGTTGAATTATTCTTTGGCCGCGATCGACTGCTGGATGAAACAGATAAGTGTGGTCAACGAAGAGTTGCCGCTGCTGTTTTTCGGCTAATTGGCACAGTTTTATTGCTTCACTGAGATTGATGGCGAGGGGTTTTTCTACTAAGACGTGGTAGCCTTTTTGCAAGGCTGTGGCTGCGAGGGTGTAGTGTGTGGAAGCTGGAGTGGCGATCGCCACAGCATCCAGTCCCGGCAATTCTTGCACTTGCGACCAATCGGTAGCTAGAATCACGGACTCATTAAAATTAAACTGTTTTTGGACAGCCATCAATGAATCTAGATTCGGATCTACCACCGCTAAAACTTGACTGTTGGGATGTTCGATAAAGTTGCGAATGAGATTAACTCCCCAGCGGCCCGCACCCAATACAGCTATTCCGATTTTCATTAATAATAAATTTTAAAAATCGCACAGCAATTATAGCATAATTTCTCATTTATTTGGTGTTATTTAATAGTAAAACTTCCACTGCCCAATGAATACTAACTACTAACTAATGACTGCTGACTAAGGACTACTGACTGCTGACTACTGACTACTAAATTTGGGTAACATATCCCTTGATGATTCGGCGGTTGAAACCGCGTCTATACAAACAAAGTCAGCCTACGCCGACTGGTTCATAAAAGGTATCCAAAACCCTGATTTGGTATGACAACTAACAACTAACTACTAACCACTAAGAGGGCGGGCACGCACCATCCACCGCCCCTATCAACTATCAACTAACAACTAACAACTAACAACTAACAACTGACTAATTTATTGAAAGCGGAGCGAGCCGCAGCTTGTTCTGCTGCTTTGATCGATCGACCTTTTCCCTCTGCTACCAACTCTCCCTGAATGCTAACTTTGGCCGTAAAACGATCCTCGCCGCCCTGGACAGTTCCGGTTTCTTCCACGGTATACTTGGGTAAAGTTTTATATTTGCCTTGAGTCAACTCTTGAAGAGCAGCTTTGTAATTTTGTCTGGCCGGATCGCTGCGAATTTCCGCCGCTAGGCGTTGAAAGTGACCGTCTAACCAAGGGCGAATTAATTCTAACGTCTGGGCGCTCAAATAAAGCGCGGCGAGTAAGGCTTCCAAAGAATCGGCCAGTCTGGGAACAGCACCTGTTTTGTCGGCGGCGGCGCTGCTGGAAACAATTAAATAGCGATCGAACCCGTAACTTTCAGCGATTTTAGCCAAAATGCGATCGCTCACCAAGATCGATCGAATAGCCGCAAATTCCCCCACCGTACAGTCAGGATAAATCTCAAATAACAATTCAGACGCAGCCAGTCGCACCACAGCATCACCGACAAACTCTAGCTGCTCGTAATTTGCCTTAGCAGACGCACTCGCATGAGTCAAAGCTAAATCGACGAGATGCCATTTGATCGAAGCATCCTTCGACAGTCCCAACTTTTCAATTAATGTTTCAAGTTGCTTTTGGCGACCAGGATAAAGCATATTCATAGCGAATTGGGCAAACAGGGAATTGGGCAAACAGGGAATTGGGAATTGGGAATTGGCAATGGGGAATTGGGAATTGGGAATTGGGAATTGGAAATCTATAGCCGAGTCTCGGTAACATGAGGCTATCTGTCGCGCATCAGCCTCGCGGGCACAGGAAGCAGCCCGCATACCTCATAACGCTTGAGAATTGCTATATCTCACTTGATTCTAAAAATAATATATAAAAATTTTCCTACTCTCCCACTCTGGGATTTTTGGAGGGAAAAAAGTCGGACATAAGCCGGGTTCTGTTCTCTCAAATGCAAGCACTTTTCGATGGCAGTTATCTATCTGGGACGTTTGTTACCAAACGCCTCAAGCGGTACCAAAAAACGGAACTGGTAAAAAACCAACCATAGTCCCTCCGACCTTGCTCCCAACCGGGGTTTACCTAGCCAGCACCTCTCGATGCTGCTGGTGCGCTCTTACCGCACCTTTGCACCCTTACCCCCTAACAACTTGCAATTTTTGACCATCGATTTTTGATGCAATCTCTAATCTCTAATCTCCAATCTCAAATCGGGGGGCGGTATCTTTCTGTGGCACTATCCTCACGATCGCTCGCACTGGGCGTTACCCAGCAAGTTTGGTTTTTCGGGAGCCCGGACTTTCCTCAGACCAGCTTTCGCCAATCCGCAACCGCCTGCGCCTACTTTTTTCCCCAGACTTATTGTACGCGATCGTTCGTCAATCAATTGAGGATTTTAGATTTCAATCATCTTTAATAGTAGAAAAATTTTCAAACCAGCCGCGCCGCCAAAAGAAGAAAACTAAACTAGACGCGATCGCCACCATCAACGCCCAACAAAGCGGATAGCCAAAATACCAGTTCAGTTCCGGCATATTCAAAGGCGATTTTTCTGTATTGAAATTCATCCCGTATACTCCCGCCACAAAAGTTAACGGAATAAAAATACTCGAAATCACCGTTAGCAATTTCATGATTTCATTCATCTTATTGCCAACCGAAGACAGATAAACATCCATCAAACCCGACGATAACTCTCGATAGGTTTCCACCATATCCATCACCTGCACCGTGTGATCGTAACAGTCACGCAAGTAAATTCGCACCTCTGGAGTAATCAAATCGCTGCTATCTCGAATCAAAACATTAATTGCATCCCGCTGCGGCCAAATGGCGCGGCGCAGCGTCAGCAATTCTCGCCGAATTTTATAGATTTTTTCCAGGGTTTGGCGATTGGGGTTCACCACCACTTCATCCTCTAATTCTTCAATCCGCTCTCCGTAAAGTTCTAATACGGGGAAAAATCCATCTATAATCGAATCCAACAGAGTATAAGCAAGATAATCTGCTCCGTGCTTGCGAATAGCTCCTTGTCCTTTGCGAATTCGCTCGCGCACCGGATCGAAACAATCATAGTCCGGTTCTTCCTGAACACTTAGCAGGTAATGTTTGCCCAAAATGAAACTAACTTGTTCTTTATGAAAATTATCTGAATTAGGCTTAATCATCACCATCCAGGCAATAATTAAAAGGTGTTCTTCATAGTCTACAACTTTCGGGCGTTGGGGAATATTTACTACATCTTCCTGAGCCATTACGTGCAAATTAAAAACATCGCTCATTTGTCGCCAAGTTTCTTTGTTGCCCAATCCCAACATATCAACCCAAGAAACAGATTTTGTATCTAAATAGGCAGCAGCTTCTTGAGGATTTAACAATTTTTTAGGGCGAGTAGCTTTGGTTTCGCAATAGTCAATTAATACAATGTCTGGAGGTGGCGCATCCGGTTCTAAGTCTAGAGTCCCCGGCAGCGCCCCCGGATGGTCATAAAAATAATCAACGTAGGAATCATCATCATCATCTTTAATGGGTTTTTGAAATACACTCGAAGTATTTTTTATGCCTTTGTATGCCATGTGAATATCCCCAACTTTTAGTGTTTTTAATTAGGCTATCATTTTTTTCAGTATAACTAATAATTCATAGCATTTCTGAAATTTCATGCAACAGTATTTGGAGTATTCGTAAGATGTATCGTTAAAAGTTGTGTTTATTGACAATGACCCAGTTTTTCGGGTGCGTCGATCGCTCAATTGTCGATATTTTTTAGCGATTTTGTATAACGACACACCCTACGACTATTCAATCACCAATTCCCAATTCCCAATTCCCAATTCCCAATTCTAAAATCGTATTATCTTTGCCGCATGGGAATCTCGATCGCAAATTCAGTTCCCTCTCCCGGCACCGAAATGCAGCGCAGCGCGCCCCTGTGTCTTTCCACCACAATCTGATAAGAGATAGACAATCCCAAACCAGTACCCTTACCTACTGGTTTATTCGTAAAAAACGGGTCAAATATCCGAGATTTTACAGACTCTGCCATTCCCGCGCCGTTATCTGAAATGGCGATCGCCACCCAATTGTTCTCCAAAACCTCCGTGCGAATCCGAATCAAAGGTAATGCGTCACAACCCAAAGGTAAACTCGTAGAATTTTGCCGTTGGACATCCGTTGGACTAGGCAATTCCCACTTTCTATTTCTCACACTTGCCAAAGCATCAATGGCATTACTTAATATATTCATAAACACTTGATTTAACTGTCCAGCGTAGCATTCTACTTGTGGCAGCGTCCCATATTCTTTAATTATTTCAATCGGGCGATTTCTACCATTTTCTTTAAATTTGTGTTGCAAAATTAATAGCGCGCTGTCAATTCCTTCGTGAATATCAACACGCTTAATATCGGATTCTTCCAGGCGGGCAAAGTTGCGTAAAGACAGAACAATTTCACGAATGCGATCGGCTCCAGTTTGAATAGAAGTCAGCAGGTGCGGAAAATCTTCTTTCATAAATTCGACTTCTATTTCCTCAGCAAAATTCGCGATCGCAGCAACAGGTTCCGGGTAATGTTCTTGATACAAAGTACACAATTGTAGCAAATTATTCGCATACAGGCTCGCGTGAATAATATTACCGTAAATAAAACTGACAGGATTATTAATTTCGTGAGCAATTCCCGCCACTAGCTGTCCCAAACTAGACATTTTTTCCGCATGAATTAGTTGAGCTTGAGTTTTTCCTAATTGTTTCAATGTTTGCTCTAATTGGGTATTTTTATCTTTTAATTGAGATTCGGCTTGTTTGCGCTTAGTAATATTGCGAGCAATAACGATCGCCTGATTGGAGTTAAGAGGTAGCAATCTAGCTTCATAAGTTTCTTCTCCTGCCGGCATGGGTAGGGAATACTCTAGATCAACCGGTGTTCCGTTTTCGGAAACCTCAAGCATTGCCAGATTGAACTGGCTGGCGACGGTAGCCGGCAATATATCTGCCATTCGTTTGCCCATAAAATACTCAGAATTTAGGTACAAATCCGCTGAATTTCCTGATAAGTAATCCAAAATAATGCCGTCAGTATTGAGGCGGAAATACAAATCGGGCAGGGCCAGAAAAACAGCTTCTAACTCGGAAGTTTTTTGGCGCAATGCTTCTTGGGCGTAATAGCGATCGCTAATATCCAAAATCACCCCGTCCAAACAGAAAACGCTCCCATCTGCGTCGAACACAGGAGAACCTTTATCCCACACCCATTTAACCGTGTTATCTGCTGCTAACAAGCGGTATTCCAAATTATAAGACTGTTTGCTTTCTATTGATTGCCGAATTGTTGCTTCTACTTTTGCCAAATCTTCCGGGTAAATAATGCTAGTAAAAGTCCGGCTTCCAATCTCCAAAGGCAAAAGAAAATCCGCAGCCGGGTAGCCCACCAGCAAGTAAACGGCATCGCTAATAAAACTTGTCGAAAAATCGCATTCCCAGCGATAAACAACTCCGGGAATATTAGCTACCAAAGAGCGAAATCTTGATTCACTTCTACGCAAAGCTGCTTCTGATTCATGGCGTTCTGTAATGTCGTGAGTGAAACCTAGCACTGCAAATATATTACCTTCAGCGTCGCGCAGAGGGACTTTTTGGGTGTCTAAAATATGTACTGAACCATCAGCAAGAGTTGCCGCATCGCAGGGATTGTGGATAATTTCGCCAGCTAGTACAGCAGAGTCGTCTGTGCGGAATCCTCGGATATTTTCTGCAGTATTCCCAAATACTAGATCTTCTGAAAATCCTAATTCTAAATCGGATTTGCCAATTATTTGTTCGACTGTTTTGCCGATAGCTTGAGCTAAACTTTTGTTGACCAAAATATAGCGAAATTGTTTGTCTTTGGCAAAAATCCAGTCGCTGGTTTTGTCTATTACCGTGCGGAGCAGTTGTTCGGAACTTTCGGTTTGTTCCAAAGCTACCTGCAGTTCTAGTTCCAGGCACTTGCGAGTTGTAATGTTTTCAAAAGCAACGCCGACGCAGTTGTTAGGTAAAGGAAAAGCTTTAATAGAAAAAGCACGAGTTATTCTGTCGCATTCATCGCAGTCAATATCTTCAACTTCTATGGCTTTTTGGCTGCGAATTACCGAAGCAAATGCTTGGGGAATGTTTTTCGATCGCAGGTGGGGAAAAATCTCGTCGATTGTCATGCCCAAAACGTCGGCCATTTCTAATCCGGTAAACAGGGTAGCAGCGGGATTAGAGGCGATCGCCCTTAATGTACTATCATCCTCTATATCTTCCAAATGATAGACGTACAAACCAATCTGCATATTCTCCACTATTTGGTCATAGAGGCGCACGCTTTCGTCTACCTGCCTGCGTTCAGTAATATCTTCTGTAATACCCAACACGTACTGAGGATGCCCCTGAGCGTCGAGAATTGGCACTTTGCGGGTGTGCAGTATTCTCATACCTTTGTGGCGAGTTTGGATCGGCTCTTCGGCTATTTCTTTAACCGTAGATTGGTTGCGATGAGCTGTCAATATTTCCCTATCTTGAGCCGCAAAAACATCAGCTTGTTCTTTGGGATAAATATCGTAGTCATTTTTGCCGATCGCCTCTTGAGAGGTAACACCTGCGATCGCTTCCCCGGCCTTATTCCACAGCACAAATTTTAGCGAAGAAGCATCTTTAGCAAAAACTCCCACGGGCAGATTTTCTACTACGGAATTGAGGAACCCTTTAGCGGATTTTAATTCAGCTTCTGCGCGCTTGCGTTCGATGCCTAAAGCTATGACATCGGCAACGGATGCTAAAGTTTCTTGAAATGGTGCTGTCAGCGGCTTTAAGCTGATAATTACCATGACTCCCACCAGCCTTTCTTCGACTATTAAGGGGTAGCCGGCGAAGGTAAAAATCTGCTGGGGAATTTGGCAATTTGCCGGATTTTGGCGGCTGTTGATAATTGCTAATTCGGAACTGCATAACCCTGTAACTTCGGATTTTTCTTCTAGAAGTCCAAAATTATTCAGTTCAAATCCGCAGTCAAATTGCGGTTTTTGCTGTTGGGCGATCGAGTTAACCTTACTTGCAATAAAGCTAGCCCGATCGCCTGTGCGGCTGTAGATTCCAGAGGCTGCTTGCAACTCCCAAATATTGGATTGAGAGTTTAAAGTCCAAATTTCAGCGGAGGCGACATCAATATTTCGCACCATTGCGTCGCAGCAAGGAAGCAGGATATCTTGAGGGTGTTTGGTGAGGGCAATACCGACATCGGCTACCATTGCTGTGAGGCGAGAAGCTTGGGCTTTTTCTGCTTCCAATCGTTTGCGATCTGTGATGTCTTCCACCAAAGAAAGTACGGTAAAAGAGTCGCCGCTGCGAATAATTGAGTTGAACCAGCGACACCAAATAACTTGTCCGCTTTTAGTTTTATTTTGATTGATGGAAATATTGCCATTCCCAGAGGCTAGTTCTAGTTCGATCGCGCTTACAGCCTCTCTTTCTTCTTCGCAAACCAAATCCAAATCGCCGAAATGCTTGCCCAGCATATCATCCGATGTCCAGCCAAAGATTTCTTGGGCGCGTTTCGACCACTGAACGATTCGGAAATTTTCATCCCAGCCTACCATTGCCAGGGGACTGTTAGCTGCATTCAACCACAGTAAATGATTCGATCGGCGCAACTGCTGAGTTTTCTCTTGCTGCCAGCGGTAGTGCCTGGTGATATCCCTACCGACACCCAAAACCCGCATCTGGTTGCTAGAGGCATCCACCGCTGGCGTGTAAGCCGTTTCGTAAATTTTAATTCCGCCGTCTGCCGCCCTCACCTCGTGAATGGCCAGCTTTTTTTCCCCTGTGATAAATACTTGTTGCAGGCAGGAATCAATCTGCGAGATTATGTTTTTGAGAGCAGAATTATTGGGATATAATTGCAATAATTCTTGGTTAGTTTTGTTGACTATTTCAGCAGGCTCCAATCCCATCCAAGCAGCAGCAACGGGATTGATGTATAGGTAGTTTTGCTGTCGATCGCACTCTAGGAAAGCATCAACAGAGTTAGAGAAAAAAGACTGTAACGAGTTGATAACTTCCTGCATGGGTATTTTGCGATCGCTTGCAAGTAAAGCTTTAAATTTTTCCTAAAATTAGTTTAACTCACTCAAATATTTTTGCATACTTTATATTTGCGGTTCCCGGTGCAATTTTCGGCGCAACCCTCTAGGATACAATAATTTTTAGGAAATAGTATTTTTATGAATATAACTTAATTAGAACAGATGTTCTTTTTTTAAAGCAAGACGCATTGGATAGAAAAGGGAGGGGGATAGAAAAGGGAGATGGGGAGAGGGGGAGAGGGGGAGAGTGGGAGATGGGGAGAGGGGGAGATTGGGAGATTGGGGAGATTGGGAGAGTGGGAGAGTGGGAGATTGGGGAGAGGGGGAGATTGGGAGATTGGGGAGATTGGAGAGATTGCCCAAGAGAGAGAGAGAGATGCGGTTTTTGGGAAAAATCTTAGTCTATCGATAGCGTCAGGTGCGCGAGGCGCACCCTACAGACGCTACAGAGGGCTTTTTTGTCTCAAAAGCCACCAATCAGCAGGCAGTTTTTAGCCGCAAACTCACGACTAATGACTAATGAGTGATGACTAATGACTGATGACTACATCATGCCCATGCCGCCCATGCCGCCCATGCCGCCCATGCCACCCATGCCGCCCATGCCGCCCATGCCGCCCATGCCGCCCATGTCGCCCATGTCGCCGCCGGCTTTTTTCTTCTCGGGTTTTTCGACAATCACAGCTTCGGTGGTTAACACCATGCCAGCAATGGAACCGGCATTCTGTAAAGCCGATCGCACAACCTTAGCCGGATCGATAATCCCGGCGGCAATCATATCTTCGTACACGTCGGTGAGAGCATTGTAGCCAATGTTCAACTCGCTCGCGCGCACTCGCTCGATCGCGATCGAACCTTCAACGCCCGCATTATCAGCGATTTGACGCAAAGGAGCTTCCAAAGCCTTCGCAACCAAGTCAGCGCCTACTTGTTCTTCAGCGTCTAAAGTGTTTTTGATTGCATCTATTTTGGTAATCAGGTGAATCAGCGTCGTGCCGCCTCCTGCGACGATGCCTTCTTCCACAGCAGCTTTAGTAGCGTTGAGAGCATCTTCAATGCGAAGTTTGCGGTCTTTGAGCTCGGTTTCGGTAGCTGCGCCTACTTTAATTACAGCGATACCGCCAGCTAGTTTGGCAATGCGTTCGCTCAATTTTTCTTGATCGTAATCGGAATCCGTCGCTGCTAGTTGCTTGCGAATTTGCTCGATCCGTGTTTGCACGTCAGCTTTGTGTTCATCGCCAGCGACAATGATCGTGTTTTCTTTGTCGATCGTAATTTTGCGGGCGGTACCGAGCATTTCTAGTGTTGCGGTATCAATGCTGAGTCCGACTTCTTCGGAAATCAGTTGACCGCCAGTCAGAACGGCGATATCTTGTAGCATAGCCTTGCGTCGATCGCCAAAACCAGGAGATTTGGTAGCTGCGACGTTCAACACGCCACGAGCTTTGTTGATGACCAAAGTTGCCAAAGCTTCGCCTTCAATATCTTCGGCGATAATTAGCAGGGGTTGACCGGTGCGGGCGACTTTTTCGAGAACCGGAATTAATTCTTGAATGGAGTTAATTTTTTTGTCGGTGATCAGGATGCGAGCATTTTCATACTCAACTTCCATGCGATCGCTATTGGTGACAAAATACGGCGAAAGATATCCGCGATCGTACTGCATCCCTTCGACAACTTCCAATTCTGTTAACAGAGATTTCGACTCTTCAACAGTAATTACGCCGTCTTTGGTGACTTTTTCCATTGCTTGCGCGATCATCGCGCCTACTTCTTCGTCGTTACCGGCGGAGACAGTGGCGACCTGAGCAATGGCCGCGCCTTCGACTGGTTTCGCCAATTTTTCGATTTCTTTGACCAAATGGGCGATCGTTTTGTCAATACCCCGGCGCAGGGCGACTGGATTTGCGCCTGCTGCGACGTTCTTCAAACCTTCGCGAATCAGAGATTGAGCGATCACCGTGGCGGTTGTAGTGCCGTCGCCTGCGATATCTTTAGTTTTGGAGGCGACTTCTTGAATTAAGCGAGCGCCGGCATTTTCCAGGGGGTCTTCGAGTTCGATTTCCCTAGCAACGGTGATACCGTCGTTAACGATTTGAGGAGCACCGTATTTTTTTTCTAATAGGACGTTCCGGCCTTTCGGGCCCAAGGTGATGCGGACTGCATCGGCGAGTTGATTTACCCCGCGTTCTAGTGCCCGCCTAGATTTGTCGCTAAATGCAACTATTTTGGTCATGTTTGTCTCCTTTGGCTTACATAGCAAATTTAGCACTCTCTGAGTCTGAGTGCTAAGCCGATCGATTTTTGATTGTAGCGCACCCCAGCTTTCTAGGGGATGGGGGAGGCGGATTGGGGATGGCGGGCGAGGAGTGCGGGTGGCTCAGGACACGGCACTGTGGTGTCTCCACGGATATAATGTGGTTTGTGTCATTTCGCGCGATCGGCTTTTGTCTCAAGTCCAATCCCAATTTTGATAGCCAGTCATCCCAAAGCACAATTTTCATTCAAAAAATTCTTAACTTCGATCGATCGTCTAGCTTAGGATAGAGCTTCCTTCTAGCTTCTTTTTACCTTGAGCAAAGCCTTTCATGCCTTCTTCCTAATGACAACTACCAACTGACAACTACCAACTGACAACTAAGAGGACGGGCACGCACCATCCACCGCCCCTACCAACTGACAACTAAGAGGGCGGGCACGGGGCACCGCCCCTACCAACTGACAACTGACAACTAACAACTAACAACTGACAACTGACAACTAACAACTGACAACTGACAACTGACAACTAACAACTGACAACTGACAACTGACAACTGACAACTGACAACTAACAACTGACAACTGACTTAACATAATGGCTCGTTATTCTCGACTACAAAAACTCGGTTCTTATATGCGCCCCCATTGGAAACCCGCATTCTGGGGCGTTTTCTCGCTATTAATTGTCAATGCTGTGGGCGTTTACATTCCCCTGCTGATTCGGAATGCCATTGACACTCTCCAAGTTGCAACTAAATTTGACCAAGTTTTCAACTACGTGCTCCTAATTCTGCTCCTCGCCTCAATTATGTGGGGAATTCGGATGGTGTCGCGGATTTTGCTGTTTGGCGTGGGCCGTCAAGTTGAATTTGACCTCAAACAGCAAATATTTAATCATTTATTAACATTAGAACCGTCTTATTTTGCTGTTAATACAGTAGGGGATTTAATTAACCGGGCTACTTCCGATTTAGACAACATTCGCCGCTTGGTGGGGTTTGCGGTGCTGAGTTTGGCGAATACAGCTTTTGCCTATGCTTTGACTTTGCCAGTGATGCTGGGAATTGATGTACGGCTGACGCTGTTGGCGATCGCAGTTTATCCTGTAATGCTAGTTTTGGTGCAGTTATTTAGCGACAAACTTCGCATCCAGCAATTAGCCGTACAAGAAGAACTATCGGCAATGAGCGATTTGATTCAAGAAGATATGAGCGGCATTTCCGTAATTAAAATCTACGCTCAAGAAGAAAACGAACGCCGCGCCTTTCGCAATTCTAACGCCCAATTGCTATCAGCAAATTTGGAACTCGCAAAAACCAGAAACTTTCTTTTTCCACTGCTGGGCGGTTTGGCAAGCATCAGCTTGTTAGTGCTGCTTTCTGCTGGCGGCGGCGCAATTGCTAAGGGCGAAATTAGCATCGGCGATTTTGTGGCGCTGCTGATTTACGTCGAGCGTTTGGTGTTTCCGACAGCGCTGTTGGGTTTCACAATTACGGCTTACCAGCGTGGAGAAGTCAGTGTCGATCGCATCGAATCAATTCTGACTGTGGAAGCGCAAATTAAGGATGCTGCAGGTGCAGTTGAAATACCAACTCCAGTAATCGGCGAAATTGCTGCCAGCAACTTAAATTATACTTATCCCGGTGCTAATACACCCGCGCTCAAGAATGTCAATTTTACCATAAAACCGGGGGAAACAGTCGCAGTTGTTGGGGCGATCGGCTCTGGAAAATCAACCTTAGCTAACGCACTGCCGCGCTTGCTAGATATCGATCCGGGTGAATTATTTTTGGACGGGCATGATATTACCGAAGTGAAGTTGAACCAATTGCGCGGGGCGATCGCCTACGTGCCCCAAGAAAGCTTTTTGTTCGGCACTACCATTAAGAATAACATCCGCTACGGCAATCCCTTAGCAGAACAGCCAGAAGTTGAATCAGCAGCCAAACAAGCGCAAATTCACCCCGAAATCCTCAACTTTCCGCAGCAATACAAAACAGTTGTCGGCGAACGCGGCATTACCTTATCCGGCGGACAGCGGCAGCGGACAGCATTAGCCAGAGCCTTATTAGTTGACGCTCCCGTGCTAATTTTGGACGACGCTCTTTCCAGCGTAGACAATCAAACAGCTACCGATATTCTGCATAACTTGGCAACAGGAACCGATCGCAAAACAGTGATTTTCATCTCGCATCAGATGTCCGCTGCTGCTACAGCCGATCGCATTTTCGTCATGGAAAAAGGAGAAATAGTCCAAAGCGGCACTCACGCAGAATTGGTAGGACAACCAGGGCTTTATCAGTATCTGTGGAACCAGCAAAAACTAGAAGAATTGCTGCATTGACTTGTACCCGTGTCCAACAGGTTTGTACTAAATACTTTACCAATTCCAATCCTCTGGAAAGTGTTTATACAAATTCTCCATAAAGCTGCACTAAAATATTAGAGACTCCAGCCAAAAGTGCAAAAATATGGGGAGAGCATCTCAATGAATGCAAAAAACAATTTCTTTACAGTGTTGTCCCCTCTCGCGAGTGTTGGATAGATAGCGAGTGGGGAAAGCACGCATTAAATCAAAAATGAGATGCTCCCAATCGACCATTAAGCAGATTGGGCGTAGAATTAAAATATCGGGCGCTCAATGGAACCGCAACAATATCTCTCAAGTTCTCAAGCATCGCTGCTCTTATCTTAATCTGGCTTTTGCCTGAGTATTTCTACTTATTTCATAACTGAGATGCTCCCAACCATTTCCACCCCCTTTTTAAGATTCACGGGGACTGAAGTCCCTCGCGTCGTTTCCTTCTCAGGAGTAAGTGCGATTAGTTTCCCACTTACCGTATTTCTTTTATGAAGGCTTCTGCGTAAGCTTTGCGTTATGTAGCAAGGGCGTTCATTGTAAGGCCACGGGCACCGAGTTTTATGCAAAGTGTCTGATCAGCGCTTTTCGCGATCGAAGAAGGTAAAAGTTTTTGTGGTTAAAATCCAGCCGCTTAGAATTGAACAACGGTCAGCCAACTTTGATCTAAACTCAGAAGGGTTCCAGGGTTGATTGCACTTTAGTCAACAGACATTGATTATCTACCGAGAGATTAAAGACCGCTAAGGTGATGGGGCAGCATTGGGTAATCTGCGAAATGTTTACACTTCCCTAGGCAACTATGCCAAGGCGATTGAATACTATCAGCAATCGTTGACCATCGCCCGTAACGTTCATAACTGCCAAAGATGGAGAGCAAAACATGATTAAACTCCCTGGAATTAAAGTTTTAGCCCAAATTTACGAAAGTGACAATTCTGTTGTCTATCGAGGGATTCGAGAACAAGATCGCAAAGCAGTAATTCTCAAAGTTCTGAAACAAGACTACCCCACCCCCTCTGAACTAACTCGATATAAGCAGGAATATGAAATCACTCGCAATCTGAACATAGAGGGTGTGGTTAAATCTTATGCCTTAAAACCTTATCAAAGAACTCTGGTCATTATCTTAGAGGATTTTGGCGCATCATCCTTAAGCCAATTATTCAAGGATTCTGTAGATGCAGGGCATATTTTATCTCTCGCAAAATTCCTCAAATTAGCCATCCAAACAGCCGAGATATTGGGCGCGATTCACGCTGCCCATATTATTCATAAAGATATTAATCCTGCCAACATCGTCTTTAACCCAGAAACAGAAATTATCAAAATCATTGACTTTGGTATCTCCACTCAATTAACCCGCGAAAATCCTACGCTGAAAAATCCCAATGTTTTAGAAGGCACTTTAGCCTATATGTCACCGGAGCAAACGGGACGAATGAATCGTTCTTTAGATTACCGCACTGACTTTTACTCTCTCGGCGTTACCTTCTACGAACTCCTTACGGGACAGTTACCTTTTGAAAGTACCGATGCGTTGGAACTGGTGCATTGTCATATCGCCAAACAGCCAATACCCCCTCATCTTTTAGCAGGAGGAGAGGGGGAGAGAGGGAAACCGGGAGAACCTTGTCCTCAAGCCGTTTCGGATATTGTCATGAAGCTGATGGCGAAAATGGCAGAGGAACGATATCAAAGTACCTGGGGACTCAAAGCTGATTTAGAAGAATGTCTCTTTCAGTTACAAGCTAATGGGACTATAGCAGATTTCCCTCTCGGTTCTAAGGATATTTCCGACAAGTTTCAAATTCCCCAAAAGCTTTACGGAAGAGAGTCAGAAGTTGAAACCTTGCTAACAGCATTTGACCGAGTGAGTCAAGGCACAACTGAAATGATGCTAGTTGCAGGTTATTCCGGCATCGGTAAATCAGTATTGGTGGCAGAAGTTCATAAACCCATCACTCAAAAGCGCGGCTATTTCACCTCCGGAAAATTTGACCAGTTTCAGCGCAATATTCCCTACTCAGCCGTTGTCAGTGCTTTCGCCGGATTGATGCGCCAACTGTTAACGGAAAGCGAAGCACAACTAAACCTTTGGCGAGAAAAACTCCTTGCTGCTTTTAGCTCCAATGGACAGGTGATTGTTGAAGTGATTCCTGAAGTGGAACTAATTATAGGCAAGCAACCCCCCGTGCCGGAATTAAGCCCCACTGAGTCCCAGAATCGCTTTAATCTGGTCTTCCAAAACTTCATTCGGGCATTTTGTGCAAAAGAGCATCCCTTGGTCATCTTTCTGGACGATTTGCAGTGGGCAGACTCCGCAACGCTCAAGTTAATCGAACTGATGATGACGGATACGGATACACAATATTTATTTCTAATTGGGGCGTATAGAGATAACGAAGTCAACCCCACTCATCCTTTGATGATGACTCTTGAGGGGCTACGGAATCTTGGGGCAACTCTCAACTTTATTACCTTAGCACCGTTAGAATTAGAACATATCAATCAGTTAATTGCTGATACATTGCATAGCGACAATAAGTCAGTAAATCTTTTAGCAGAACTGGTTCAGCGGAAAACAATTGGCAATCCATTCTTTGCCAATCAATTTCTGAAAACCCTGCACGCCGAAAACTTAATAACTTTTGATTTTCAGCGTCACGCCTTTGTGTGGGATATTTCAAACATTGAGGCACAGGACATTACTGATAATGTAGTGGAGTTGATGATTGGCAACTTGAAGAAACTGCCAGAATCCACACAGCAAGTTTTACGCTTGGCAGCTTGTGTCGGGGCTTCTTTTGATTTAACCACTATCTCTATTGTTTGTGAAAAATCCAAAGAGGCAGTTTTCCCCGATCTGGTGACGGCAATTCAATCTGGATTGATTTTGCCCACCTCTGAGTTAGATACTCAACTGTTAATTCAGGATTACAAGTTTTTGCACGATCGAGTTCAACAAGCAGGCTATGCCTTGATTGATGAAGCGCAAAAAACAGCAGTCCACTTACAAATTGGTCGGCTACTATTGGAGAATACAGATCCGGAAGCCGTATCAGAGGAGATATTTGAAATCGTCGATCACCTCAATTTAGGCGTCGAACTTGTGACCGATCGAGCGGAACAAGATAAAATTGCCCAACTAAATTTGATGGCAGGCAAAAAAGCTAAAGCTGCAACAGCGTATGTGGCAGCCGTTGACTATTTGAATACAGGACTAAACCTGATAAATAATGTAGATAGTTGGCAGAGTAACTATGACTTAACTTTAGCGCTACACGAAGAAGCCACAGAAGCAGCATATCTCAATGGCGACTTTCCAAAGATGGAAGACCTGGCAGAAGAAGTATTAAATCGTGCTAAAACTGTGCTGGATAAAGTAAAAGTTTATGATGTAAAAATTCAAGCCGCTGGTGCACAAAGTAAAATAAAAGAAGGAATTCAAATTAGCCTTATAGCACTGACACAGTTAGGGATAAGCTTACCAGAATATCCGAGCCAGTGGGATGTTCAAAGAGGACTCGAAACAACGGCTTCACTGGTTGGCGATCGAGACATTGAAGATTTAATTAACCTACCTTTAATGATTGAACCGGATAAGCAGGCAGCCCTACTTATCTTTTCGAGTATAGCTGCTAGTGCTTTAACATCTGCGCCAGCACTGTATATACTTATGATGTGCGAACAGGTGAATTTATCTATCAAATATGGTAATTCACGTTGGTCTGCATTTGTTTATGTTAGTTACGGATTAATTTTGTGTGGGGTAGTTCAAGACATTGATTCTGGTTATAGTTTTGGTAGATTGAGTTTAAAGTTACTTGAGTTGCTAGATATCAAAGACATCGAGTGTAAGACATTGCTGGTGTTTGGAGGCTTCATAATCCATTGGAAAAAGCATTTCAAGGAAACACTGCCTATTCTGATTGATTCCTATCAAAGCGGGATGGAAATGGGAGATTTTGAATATGCTGGCTACGCGGCATTTTTAAATAGCTATCATTCATATTTTATCGGTCACCAACTTACTGATATAGAACAAAAAATATCGAATTATAGTAAAGCCATTAGTCAAATAAGGCGGGAAAGACCCTTTAATTGGATCTCAATATTTTTGCAGGCAGTTCGTAACTTACTGGGTCAGGAAGAGAACCCCACTTTATTAAGTGGTGATGCTTACAATGAAGAGCTAGCACTCCCCCTTGCCCTTGAAATAAATGACAGAATAGAGTTGCACTACTTATATCTAAATAAGATTATCCTCTGTTATTTATTTGGTGATTATCGTCAAGCTGCACAAAATGCTGTTTTGGCAGAACAGTATTTAGATGCTGTGACAGCATTGATGGCTGTGTCGCTTTTCCATTTCTATGATTCTCTAGCTCATTTGAGCGTATTTACGAATGCTTTAAATTCTGAAAAAGAAGCTTTGCTTAATCGGATTAACACTAACCAGGAAAGGATGAAATATTGGGCATCTCATGCTCCGATGAATCATCTACATAAATTTTATTTAGTGGAGGCAGAGCGCTATCGGGTTCTCGGTCAATATATGGAGGCAATGGACTATTACGACAAGGCTATTGCCGGAGCTAAAGAGAATGAATACCTCAACGAAGAAGCCCTAGCTTACGAACTTGCCGGGAAATTTTACCTCGCATTGGGCAAAGAAATAATTGCCCGAACTTACATCAGTGAAGCTCATTACGCCTACACTCGCTGGGGAGCGTTAGCAAAGGTCAAGGATTTAGAAACAAAATACCCGCAGCTACTGAGTCAATCATCATCGCGCCCCCATATTACTTCCACGCGCACGACAACTATAGCAATCCTAAATCATTTTCAATAACTGGTTAAGAGGTTAAGAGCCTAGGAATCGATGTCACTCTTGAAGAGTCTCGCCTGCGAAAATGTCGGCAGAGCCTCCGGATCTGCGTTACCAGGCTAAGCGAAAGTAACGAGCAGAACGAGTAAATCACTTAGGATTGCTATAGAGAATTAGTATGAGTTTAAAAATACATTTTTTTACATCATAAATTTAAACCCTTCAAAAGTTAGCTCGTAAATTACAAAATTTGGGACATGAGTTAGCCATATCTGCGGCTGAAAATCCTCCGATCCATCTCAGATGGGTGAAATTTCTATTACTAACGGTGTAGCGATAGAGATGTGGAATATCAGTCTTAAGAGATTTGTCATTGCTCTGTCATTAAGATAAGCTAAAAAGTATTTAAAATCAACAAACATTTGAGGATATTTGGCTATGGACGGTCAAGACCCCGCTGACATCAAGATGGGTAACGTAGATGAAGAAGAAAGTTCAGTTGTCGCACACGGCACGGCTATTTTAGGGATCGATCCTGAAGGAGGAGAGGCCGTACTCTTTAAGGATTTAGAAGTCACAAATTCTAAAGTAAAATTGAGTGCATACCTAGCGATAGATGGAAATTTAAATAAATCCATAGAACTAGGCGAACTCACAGGAACTATGGGTACCGTTAAAAGTGCCGTCCCCCTAGGAACAGATACCTCCCCTTACAATACCGTAGTTCTTCGCGACCAAAAGAGTAAAAAGAAAGTCGCAGTCATTGAATTGTAGATCCGCAAGCGAGTAGGGATGGGATAATATCTCTACTCACCTATTAAAACTTCACGCTTTATTAACCTTTGCTTACTGTTCCTATACAAATAGGACTTCATCTAGAGCAATTTAATAAAAACTTGTTATTAGCAGTTTTAACCATCCAAAACATCGCGGGTGTTCACAGGTAGCACTCACTTATTTGGCAAAATTGTATAAACTAACTTGTTTACACTAACGAATCTATGCCTAGTTAGGGCTTGCTGGATAAGTGCAGAAAGGTTACACGGCGCGGTTATACGATCGCGCGATCGAGAGTTTAGTGCAAGA
>NZ_JAUBPN010000044.1:0-27875 GCF_036700745.1 Microcoleus sp. S36a_B3
TTGTGGCACTGAACACGAGCGCGATGAGAACGCTGCAAAAAATATAAACAAAGTCGGGATAGGGCATTGCCACGACTCGCTTCAGGGCGCAGAGACAGAGTAAGACGACTTTGGTTGCGTCAGTCAGTGAAGTGTCAAGAATCACCGCACTTTTAGGGCGGTGAGTATGTCAACTATCTCCGCTACATTCTGGATGAAATTGAAGGCGGTACTTATAATGATGTGAATTTAAACGATTTGCCAGCGGGTTTGGAGGAATATTATCACAAACACTGGGGACAGATGATTGGTCAGTGCGTTTAATGGCTGTGCTTTTGCGCCTGATGGGGTGACAGTTTTAGCGGGGGATGATTCGGGCGGGGTGCATTTCCTGTGTTTGGAGGGAGGGAGTTGGAAACCGGGCGGTTGGAAACCGCCAGAAAGTCAAACGATGTCCACTCCAAGCGGACGAAGAGGGTATTCACCAGATATGAAAAATCATCGGGTGAAATCTTCAACCCGCGCAGGCGCGTGAGTGTCTTTGTAGACGCGGTTTTAACCGCCGGGGTTTTTGGGTTTCAACTCGACAGGATAGCTTCCTCAGTTTCAATCCCTAAAGACCGGCCGCACAAACTGCCGCTCCAACTAACCCTACATTGTCATCCAAAACCAATCGCACCGGAATCATTTCTAACAGTGAATCCATCCGACCTTTATGGGTAAAAGCTCGCATAAAACCGCCTTCTAAAATCAGCGGCAAAATCTTAGCAGCAATACCGCCGGCTACATACAAACCGCCGTAAGGTAAAAGTGAAACAGCCATATTTCCCGCCACCGCCCCGTAAGCTTCTACAAACATTTGCATTGTTTGTTCCGAAAGCCGATCGCACTTTTTGAGTGCCGCCTGAGCAATTGTCGCCCCCGGATCGACAGTCTTCTCGCTTTTACCAATTTCTGACTCCCATTTGGCGATCGCAGCCCCTACCTCCGCAGATTCAGCAGCAAACTTGCGATCGCGCAAAAACTGGTAAATTGAAACAATCCCCTGTCCCGAAACTACACGCTCGATCGATATTCGGGGAATATCATGTTTTGCTAACAAATATTTCAGCAAATCAAATTCCAACTCCGAGCGAGGTGCAAAATCAGCGTGTCCCCCTTCCGAAGAAAAAACCCTAATACCATTTGCTTCGGGAATTGCAAAACAATTTCCCAAACCAGTACCCGCACCAATCACAGCAATTGGATCGTTTTGGCAGGGTTTTCCAACTTGCAAAACGTGCAAATCTCGATCGTCCAAACCCCACACGCCGTAACCAACCGCAACAAAATCATTAATTAAACTAACGCGGGATATTCCTAAATCCTGTTCCAAGCGCTTCGCATCCAGTCGCCAAGGTAAATTAGTCAATTTTGCAGTGTTGTTGACTACCGGGCCCGCGATCGCAAAACAAGCTTTTTCAGGCTCAGGTACAAAATCCAGTTTTGCAGCAGCCTCCGTCAAAAACTGCCGCACAATCGGCACTAAATCGGGAAACTCGCCGCTCGGATAGCGAAACTCGTAAAGAGCATTCATTTCACCCTTAACAGTCCTTTCCACCAAGCGCAAAATCGTCTTAGTCCCGCCAATATCGCCCGCTAACAATAATGCCATAAACCTCCTATTTCAATCAAAGATGGGGGAGCATCTGTGTTTTGCATAATTATAGTGCGAGCGTCCCCGCTCGCACTCTAGCAATCCTAAATCATTATCAAGACTATAGCAGTCCGTTCATTAGTGTAATTCTTGTAGGGGCAACCCCCCGTGGTTGCCCTCTTTACTTCCGATCGCATTCCCCATTTAACTAGACAGGCGGGAATTCCCCCCACCATAGCGGTACTCCGCTTGGTGGTGGGATGAAAGACGAGCGAAGCGACGATCTATCGCCTATCCCACGAAACTCGACATCTTGATGATCGAGGGAAATGGGATAGGCGTGACCAGACGAGCAAATTCCTGGGATTTTCCGGCGTATCCTTGGTACCATATTATCAGAGATGTCGATCGCCAATAATGTATCAAGCCTATAAATTCAGAATCTATCCTACTGCCCAACAGCAAACGTACTTTGCGGGTGCTTTCGGCTGTTGTCGTTGGTTTTGGAATTATAGTTTGAATCTGTGTCAGCAAACCTACAAAGATACTGGCAAAGGGCTGAGTAGAAGTGCGATTCAAGGATTACTCCCAAATCTAAAAAAGGAATATCCTTGGTTGAAAAATGCTTATTCTCAATCACTTCAAGTAGTCGCATTGAACCTGTCTACTGCTTATAAAAATTTCTTTGATAAACGTGGCGGTTTTCCTAGCTTCAAGTCGAAGCATGGAAAACAATCTATTAGTTATCCTCAGAATGTTAAAGTAGGTGATAACTCGATCAAATTGCCGATAATCGGTGAAGTGCATTGCATAATTCATCGAACACTCGATGGCCAGGTTAAAACTGTTACTATTTCCCAAAATACTGATGGTAAACACTATGCTTCGATCTTGGTTGATGATGGACGAGAGACACCGGAAAAAGATGCTAACGGCAAAGCTATCGGCTTAGATGTTGGGTTAATTGACTTTGTTGTAACCAGTGATGGCAGCAAGTATGCAAACCCTAAGCATCTCAGGAAACACAGTCGCAATCTCAAGCGTAAGCAGCAAAAACTAAGTCGCAAACAGAAAGGGAGCAATACTAGGCATAAGGCTAAAAGATTAGTAGCCAGAGTTCATTCGAGAATCAAAAGAGTCCGGGTCGATTTTCTGCACAAGCTATCCCGCAAGATAGTAGACGAAAACCAAGTTATTGCAGTAGAAAATCTAAATGTCAAAGGTATGGTGCGTAACCATTGTCTAGCTAAAGCGATTAGCGATGCTGGATGGGGGATGTTTGGGACAATGCTCAAGTACAAAGCAGAAAAAAGTGGAAAAACCTATGTAGAGGTTGACCGATTTTTCCCTAGCTCTAAGACTTGTAATAATTGTCTTCACAAAGTATCAGAAATGCCTTTGAACCTGCGTTATTGGGATTGCCCTAAGTGTCA
This sequence comes from Microcoleus sp. S36a_B3, assembly GCF_036700745.1. Lineage (NCBI taxonomy): Bacteria > Bacillati > Cyanobacteriota > Cyanophyceae > Oscillatoriales > Microcoleaceae > Microcoleus > Microcoleus sp. S36a_B3. The sequence continues at coordinate 3,049 of NZ_JAUBPN010000044.1, forward strand.
CAGCCGTAATGATAGAGATATCAATGCCTCGAAAAATATTAGGGATGAAGCCTTGCGGTTTTTGGCATTAGGAACGAGTGCTGCAGCCAGTGGAGGGAGTGTAAGTCAACCTGGAAAGATTTCGGTCTTGATAGATGCGATTCCCCTTGAAACTGGAAGCCCCCGTCATAGCGGTACTCCGCTTGACGGTGGGTAGTTCACACACCCACAGTATTAATTGCCAACCAAGCCCGCAGCACCTCAGCCACAGTCCAAGCTTGAGCAGTGCAGCCCCTAGGCGAGTGAGGAGCGTCGCCCTCAAAAATCTCGCTGAGACTTCCAACACCTGCGCTTTTTATATGATGTGCCATCGGTGCTAGGAATTCGCGAGCTTGTGCTGGGTCTTTGTATACGTGCAAGTGAGCCAAGACAAAGGGGCCCATCAGCCAGCCCCAAACCGTGCCTTGGTGGTAGGCGCTATCGCGCTGCAATTGGTCGCCTGTATAGACTCCAAAATACTGCGGGTGCTGCGGTGAGAGGCTTCGCAGGCCGTGGGAAGTCAGAAGCCCTTGAGCGCAAGCGTCCACTACGCAGCGCCGCTGGATTGGTGTGAGTAACGGTGTATAGCGGGGAGTTTCCTTGCCCCGCACCCCCGGTAACAAAGAGGTGGCGGAGCGAGGCGGAATCGAGTCTAGGGGCAGGGAAACGGCGAATATTTGGTTTGGCCGCAGCGAGCTGTCGTTGCCGTCCGGGCCGTCTAAAACGTCGTAGCAGTAACTGGTTGAGTCGTTCCAGAAGCGGGTGAATCCGGCGCTGGTGCGATCGCCCAACCGATCGTATTCGTGGTGAGACTTGCCCAATCTGCGAGCAAAACTTGCCATAGCTTGCAGGGCGTTGTACCAAAGGGCGCTGAGTTCGATCGGCTTACCAATCCGAGGAGTCACCACCCAATCGCCGATTTTCGCATCCATCCAAGTTAGTTGCACGCCGGTTTCGCCCGCGTAGACTAAACCGTCATCGGGATCGACGCGGATGTTATACCGAGTTCCCCGAATGTGCCACTCCACAATCTCACATAGTGTCGGCCAGAGTTCGGTCAAAAGTTCGTCGTCTCCGGTGCAGTCGCAGTAAGCGCGAATTGCCTCAAAGTACCACAGTGTCGCGTCTGCGGTGTTGTATTCCGGTGCGCCGCCGGCATCCGGGAAGCGGTTCGGGAGCATTCCCCGATCGACATACCGCGCAAAAGTCCGCAAAATCGATCGGGCAATGTCCCACCGCCCGGTACAGATTGTGAGGCCGGGCAGGGCGATCGTGGTATCGCGCCCCCAGTCGCTAAACCAGGGATATCCGGCGATAATCGTTTTACCTTCGGGTTCCTCCGGTAGCGGGCGGTTGACGATAAATTGGTCTGCTGCTAGCACTAGGCGATCGATCCAGTCGGGAGATTCTCTGGCGGGCGAGAAGTTTTGCAGCAATTGTCGATCGTAAGTGCGACGCATTTCTAAAGCTTTAGCGCCGTTGAGTTCGGGATTTTTCTCGGTACTGGCTATCAATGTGACAGAGTTTCCCGGTGCGATGGTCAAGTGAAAAGTCGCCGCGTGCAAGTGATCCTCGCAATACTCCAATCCGCGCCGTTTTTCAGCGGCGAGGTCAAATCCGTAGTACCAATTGTATAAAGGAGCCGAGACTCGGAATTGAGCCTCTGGTTCGGCATCTGTCAGCAGATAAAGCGGTGCGGCTCCTTCAAAAGCCGTGACGCAAACCCCATCTGTCAAGGTTTCTAGCCTCCCGGGCCAGTCGCTAGCCCTTGTTGTGTGGTGGTAGTCGCGGTAGTTGACTAGGGCTTTGACAGCGAGGGATACTGGCTTTGAGGCGCGGTGCAAATGGTATTGAATATATGTTGTGTTAGCACCTTGCTGCATCCAAATCCGCTTGGACAAAATAGCGTCGCCGAGGGCAAACCTCCAAACAGGGGTAGTTTCTTCGAGGTAGAAGCTTTCGATTAAGTTGTAGCCGTGGGGTTCGATCGCACTGTCGGCCCAGCGGTTTGTATAAAGCGGATAAGGGCGATCGGCATACACCGCCGTCTCGTCGAGCTTGGCGAGCATCAAAGTGCGTGCCAGCGGGGGTTTGAGGGCGGCTACCAGCAGCCCGTGATAGCGCCTAGTGAGCAGATTGGCGATCGTCCCGCTAGCGTAACCGCCGATCCCGTTTGTTACCAACCACTCGCGAGACTCCGCCGAGTCAAGATTGCAGCAAATTTCCCGTCCAAAATCAATAACCATAAAACAACACTCGCGCTAATTTGTAATCTATCTTTAGGTATATTTAAAACCAATTGTTAACAACAAATATTAACCATTGCAGGCTGCTATTGGGCGATCGGCGCTAGGAGCAGATTCATGCTTTAATTTAAACATAACCAACCGCTACTTTTACTTTTTCCCAGTCGCAATTCTAGCCTTTAATGGCTCTGTCTAAAGTTAGTTGTTTGTTATTTTAAGCCATATTACCCTCTAAATAGACATCCAACAGTCACGGCAAAGCATTTGATACCGCCCCTAGGGATATCGCACCACCAACCTATTTTATAAGGAGAACAACTAAAAGTGAAGATAGGAGCCAATTACCTCGGCAACAATCAATGTGAATTTACAGTTTGGGCCCCCACAATCAAACAAATATCCCTCCAAATCATTTCGCCAAACAAACGCCAAATCCCCATGCAGCAATCCGCAGAAGGTTACTGGCAAACCACAGCTACAGACATCCAACCAGGAACCCTTTACACTTACAAACTCGAAGAAAAAACCGATCTACCAGACCCAGCCTCAAAATATCAACCCCAAGGAGTCCACGCCCCATCCCAAGTAATAGATGAAAACTCCTTTACTTGGACAGATACAAATTGGCAAGGCGTGCCGCTATCCGAAATGATTATCTACGAACTGCACGTAGGTACATTCACCCAAACCGGAACCTTTGCAGCCATAATTCCCCAACTCAAACAACTTCAAGAACTCGGAATCAACGCCATCGAAATCATGCCAGTCGCCCAATTCCCAGGCGACAGAAACTGGGGATACGACGGCGTATATCCCTACGCCGTCCAAAACTCCTACGGCGGCCCCGAAGAGTTCAAAAAACTCATCAATGCCTGCCACGAACACGGCATATTAGTAATTCTCGATGTCGTTTACAACCACCTAGGCCCCGAAGGAAACTACCTCCCCGAATTCGGCCCCTACTTCACATCAAAATACCGACCTATTTGGGGAGAAGCCCTCAACTTCGACGACGCTTACAGCGATGGAGTCCGCAATTACTTTGTTGAAAACGCCCTCTACTGGTTTCGAGACTATCACATCGACGCTTTGAGACTAGACGCAATTCAAGCAATATTTGAAGTGAGTGCCAGACCGTTTTTGCAACAACTATCCGATGCCACAGCGGATTTTTCCGAAGAGGTAGGAAGGAAAATTTATTTAATCGCAGAAAGTGACTTAAACGATGTCCGCACTACACGCCCCAAAGAACTAGGTGGCATGGGATTAGATGCCCAGTGGTGCGACGATTTCCACCACGCACTCCACGCCTTGCTTACCGGAGAAAATGACCGATATTACCAAGACTTCGGCAAGTGCGAACATTTAGAAAAATCCTTCAAAGAAAGCTTTGTTTACTCAGGCCAGTACGCCCCCCACAGAAAGCGAAAACACGGCAGTTCTGTCAAAGATGAACCGGGCGAAAAATTTGTAGTATTTTCCCAAACCCACGACCAAATCGGCAACCGCATTTTGGGAGACAGACTGTCGCAAATAGTTGACTTTGAAGCACTGAAACTCGCAGCAGGTACGGTTTTTATTTCTCCTTATATTCCCTTCTTATTTATGGGAGAAGAATACGCAGAAACAGCACCGTTTTTGTACTTTGTTTCTCACTCAGAACCTGACTTAATTGAAGCTATTCGCAAAGACAAACAACAAGAATTTAAGATTTTTGAAGGTCGAGGCGAGTTTCAAGACCCCCAGAGTCCTGAAAGCTTCCAAAAGTGCAAATTAAACTGGGAAAAACAAACAGAAGGAAAGCACAAAGTCCTCTGGGAATGGCACCAACACTTGATTCAACTGCGGCGGACAATACCGGCCCTTAAAAAACTCGACAAAAACAATCTAGAAGTGTCCAGCATTGAAGCCGATCAAATATTGTTTCTACGTCGCTGGACAGATGACAGCGATATCTACTGCATTTTAAACTTCAACAAGCAAGAGGTCGCTTTTACTGCTGCACTTCCCGCAGGCAAAGGTCACAAAATTTTAGACTCTACTGATGTAAAATGGATGGGTTCGGGTTCTAGCTTGCCTGACAATATCGAATCAGAGCAAGAATTGATTGTTAAACCGCAGAGTTTCGCACTCTACGAATTAGTGAAATAGTAGGTTGGTTTGGGCGATCGCTCATTGATGTCAAAAACCCAATCAAACTTAGTATCAGTCTACTATTTGATGTCTTAGTTTTCGCGATCGCCCCGTAATGAGGGCGGCACGCACCATCCACCGCCCCGTAATTAAGGCAGGCAAGCACCATCCACCGCCCCTACTTGTCATTATCCACATTTTTGATTTTTCGTTTACCGACTAGCCAGCCTTCGGTTAAAACAAACTAAAAAAACCAGAAACTGGGTTAGTTTTAACCGACTTACACGCATTAGTCAGGGAATTAATTCCCTGGCGGCTCGCAGCGGATTGAGGATTTCACCAGATATGGGTAATGACAAATAGTTGTTAGGCTATTGTCGAGCCGAATGCGCTACCGCTAAACCAAACCCACTATTTCTAATTTTAAACAAAAAACCCGACCAACTAATTAAATAGGACTCAAATTAACATAATGAGAATTCCCACAGCAACTTATCGGATTCAATTTCATGGAGGTTTTAAATTTGAAGCCGCCAAACAAATTGTGAGTTATTTGGAAGAATTAGGCATTACCGACCTTTACGCATCACCGATATTTAAAGCCAGAAAAGGCAGCACTCACGGCTACGATGTCGTTGACTCAAATCTGCTCAATCCCGAATTGGGAAACTCAGAAGATTTTGAATCGCTCACCTACGAAATCAAGCAGCGAAAAATGGGATGGCTGCAAGATATTGTCCCGAACCACATGGCCTACGACACTCAAAACTTGCTACTGTCAGACGTATTAGAAAACGGCCCGGATTCCGACTATTTCGATTACTTCGATATTGAATGGAATCACGCTTACGAAAATCTCAAGGGTCGAGTTTTGGCTCCGCTGCTGGGCAATTTTTATGGAGAGTGTCTGGAAAATGGCGAGATTCAACTTCAATACAGGGAAAAAGGGCTGACTATCAATTACTACGATTTGAAATTGCCCGTCAAAATTGACTCTTACGGTAAGTTTATTACTCATGATTTAGGGCATTTAGGCAGGGAATTAGGCAGGCGACATCCAGATTTTATCAAACTTTTAGGAATTATTTACCTAATCAAAAATACCTCTTCCGAAGTTAAAGGTAAGGCGCGATACGATCAGGTAGCTTTTGTCAAAGGATTGCTGTGGGAACTCTACAATCAAAATCCCGTAGTGCATGAATTTATCGATAAAAACATTAAGGTTTTTAACGGAGAAAAACGCAATGCTGAAAGCTTTAATTTGCTGGACGATTTGCTTTCCGATCAGTTTTACCGCCTATCTTTCTGGAAAGTGGGAGCTGAAGAAATTAACTATCGCAGGTTTTTTACGGTCAACGAACTGATGTCGGTAAAAGTTGAAGAAATTAAAGTTTTCCACAAAAACCATGCTCTGATATTCGAGATGGTTGAAGAGGGAAAGTTTACCGGATTAAGAATCGACCACATCGACGGACTCTACGATCCAACGGAATATTTGAAACGGCTGCGGGAAAGAGTCGGAGATACTTACACTACTGTCGAAAAAATTCTGGAACACGAAGAAGATTTGCCGCCATATTGGCCGATCGAGGGGACGAGCGGCTACGATTTCTTGAATTATGTAAACGGCGTTTTTTGTCGGTGCGATCGCGAAGAGCAATTTAGCGAAATCTATCATAGATTTACTCGACTGACCGTTCCCTACGAACAGTTGTTTTTAGAGAAAAAAGGGCTCATAGTTGAGAAAAATTTGGCGGGAGATGTTGACAATCTGGCTCAACTTTTGAAAAATATTTCCGGTCACTCCAGACAGGGAAATGACTTTACTCGTTCCGGTTTGGAAAAAGCACTGTCAGCAGTTTTAACAGTTTTTCCGGTGTACCGAACTTACATAAATCAAGAGGGTTTGCGAGAGTCCGATCGCACTTACGTAAAATATGCGATCGCCCATGCGAAAGAACTGGTACCGCGACTCCTCAAAGAACTTAAATTTATCGAAACGCTGCTGTTGCTGGAAGAAGAAGAAACTCTCACAGTCGAACAAAAAGAGGAGCGACGCCACTTTGTGATGAAACTCCAGCAATTGACAGGCCCTTTGATGGCGAAAGGAGTTGAAGACACGCTTTTATACGTCTACTACCGGCTTTTATCGCTCAACGAAGTAGGAGGAAACCCCAGTCAGTTCGGTGTTTCGCTGGCAGATTTTCACGACTTCAACAAACAGCAGCAAATAGCTTGGCCGCACAAAATGAATGCTACAGCTACCCACGATACCAAACGGGGCGAAGATGTGCGAGCCAGAATTAACGTTTTGTCAGAAATTCCCGAAGAATGGGAACAGCAAGTCAAGTCGTGGAGAGAGCTAAATTCTTCTAAGAAAATTAACTTTGTGAATCGAATGGTTCCCGATACTAACGACGAATACTTCTTGTACCAAACTATTCTCGGCAGTTTTCCCTTTGAAGGAATTGAAAACACCGATTATGTCGATCGCCTCAAAGATTATGCAATCAAAGCCGTCCGCGAAGCTAAAGTTTATACGGCTTGGCTGAGAGCCGACAACGACTACGAAACAGGTTTTATGACATTTATCGAGAGCGTTCTCGAAAATTCAGAAAACAATCAATTTTTGAAGAATTTTCTGCCTTTCTGGAAAAAAGTAGCTGATTACGGAATTTTCAATTCTTTATCTCAAACGGTGCTAAAAATCACCGCTCCTGGTGTTCCCGACATTTATCAAGGAACGGAATTCTGGGATTTAAGCCACGTCGATCCGGACAACCGCCGTCCGGTTGATTTTGACCGCAGAATTCAAGTTTTGCAGGAAATTAAACAGCAAGCTAAGACAGATATTTTGCAACTGGTAGAAGATTTGATTGCGACGCGGGAAGATGCTAGAATCAAGCTGTTTTTGACGGCAAGATTGCTAGAAGCGAGAAAAGAATACTTGGAAGTGTTTAAGTCGGGCGACTATCAATCATTGCAAGTAGTTGGCACGTTTAAGGATAATGTGGTTGCCTTTGCGCGAAGCTTTGGAGATACTACAGTTATTGTCGTTGCTCCTCGGTTTTTGACGGGAGTTGTCAAACCGGCAGAAATACCGATCGGCAAACAAGTCTGGAAAGATACTAATCTGGTATTGTCCGAGCAAATGCCGTCGGTTTGGAAGGATGCGATTACCAACCAGCCAGTAGAAAGTAACGGTACGCTGGAAATTGGTGATGCTCTTGGTTATTTTCCCGCAGCTTTGCTGATTAGTCAGTAGTCAGTAGTCAGTAGTTAGTGGTCAGTAGTTAGTAGTCAGTAGTCAGTAGTCATTGGTCAGTAGTCATTTTGCCCCCCGACCGAAGTCGAAGGGTAGTTAGTAGTCATATCGTGTGCGATCGATTGATAACGATCAAATCAATACGGTTCACTTAACATATTTATGCCCCGGAGATCCCCCTCGCATCCCCCTTAAAAAGGGGAGTAGGGGGGACTTTGAGGGGATTCTTGTTCCCCCCTTTTTAAGGGGTGTGCCAGGGAGATCGTCTTAAGTAAACCGTATTGACGATCAAATTGGTTCGTAGTGCGGACTAAAGTCCGTACTACGAGCCATTTTTGTTAGGGTAATCGACTGGACGTGGTATCATATCAAATGCGGTAGCATTGGAATTATATAGTGCGAGTTTCCCTGCTCGCGAAGTCGATCGCTCTTCGGGGAAGCTCGCACTATCAATGATTAAAATATATAATTTCGATGCTATCGGAAACGATATCAGTAGGCGAAGACGAACTGGTTTTTTGTAGTGGCAAAACGATACATGACAGGGATATTAATGCGGCGGCGAGCAATATCAGAGATGAAGGTTTACAACTTTTGGCAGGAGGGCATCTCGCTACCGTTTCTGGAGAAAAAGTCAGACCAAGTAAAGGCACTGCTTTTGCAAGGTGTTTTTATTTGAAGGAAGAATGCCCGTGCGTGATAGCTGGGGAGTTGTAAAATATATAAGACGGCAAATACAACACAACATATACGGTTTGCCACAATGCCACTAGCGATCGCACGCCGTACATTAGGAAGAGTAAACAAAAGCAGTCAGCAACTGTAGCGGTGCAAGCCTCACGGATGCAACCGTCCCTCAACAGGTTCGGTAAATACCCCTTCATCGCAAGGTCTACCGCCCGCAGTATAGAGATCAGCACCCTATCGAAGACTGTATTAAAGCAGGACTCACTACCCGTAAACCGCGAGGTAATATCGCAGTCCTGAATAACCAGACTATCGCAAAGATAGAAAACCAAAATTTTGTAGAGATTGGAGCCGGAACACCCCTATGGGAAAAGTAGTTGGAATTGACTTAGGTACCACAAACTCCTGCGTCGCAGTTATGGAAGGCGGCAAACCCACCGTCATAGCCAACGCCGAAGGGGGTCGTACCACACCTTCGGTAGTAGCATACGCTAAAAACGGCGACCAGCTTGTCGGACAAATCGCCAAGCGCCAAGCCGTGATGAACCCCGAAAACACCTTTTACTCAGTAAAACGGTTTATCGGACGCAGAAATGAGGAAGTAGCCAACGAAACCACGGAAGTTTCGTATCAAGTGCTCAACGTCGGCGGTAACGTCAAACTCGACTGTCCCGCCCGCGGCAAACAATTTGCTCCCGAAGAAATTTCCGCGCAAGTTTTGCGGAAACTCGTAGAAGATGCCAGCAAATACCTCGGCGAAACTGTTACCCAAGCGGTAATTACAGTGCCCGCCTACTTCAACGATTCCCAGCGCCAAGCTACTAAAGACGCTGGCAAAATTGCCGGGATAGAAGTTCTGCGGATTATTAACGAACCTACAGCAGCAGCTTTAGCTTACGGATTAGATAAAAAAAGCAACGAAACCATCCTGGTATTTGACTTGGGCGGCGGTACTTTCGACGTATCGATTCTCGAAGTCGGCGATGGCGTATTTGAAGTGCTCGCAACGAGTGGAGACACTCACCTCGGCGGTGACGACTTCGACAAAAAAATCGTCGATTTCATTGCTAATGACTTCCAAAAAGCCGAAGGAATTGACCTCCGCAAAGACAAGCAAGCACTGCAACGCCTGACGGAAGCTGCAGAAAAAGCCAAGATTGAACTGTCGAGTGTTACTCAAGCAGAAATCAACTTGCCGTTTATTACTGCCACTCAAGACGGGCCAAAACACTTGGACACGACTTTGACGCGGGCCAAGTTTGAAGAACTCTGTTCCGATTTGATCGATCGCTCTCGCATTCCCGTAGAAAACGCAATCCGCGACGCGAAATTAGACAAATCTGCAATTAATGAAGTTGTCTTGGTCGGCGGTTCTACGCGGATTCCTGCGGTGCAAGAACTGGTCAAAAAAATCCTCGGCAAAGACCCCAACCAAACAGTAAACCCGGACGAAGTGGTTGCTGTAGGTGCAGCAATTCAAGCCGGCGTGCTCTCCGGTGAAGTCAAAGACATCTTGTTGCTCGACGTTACCCCGCTGTCTCTGGGTGTCGAAACCTTGGGCGGCGTGATGACCAAAATCATTCCTCGCAACACCACAATTCCTACTAAGAAGTCGGAAACTTTCTCGACTGCTGTAGATGGCCAAACAAACGTGGAAATTCACGTTTTGCAAGGCGAACGCGAAATGTCGGTTGACAACAAAGGTTTGGGAACTTTCCGCTTAGATGGAGTTCCGCCGGCTCCCCGTGGCGTACCGCAAATTGAAGTTACTTTCGATATCGACGCTAACGGTATTTTGAATGTAGCTGCCAAGGATAAAGGTACTGGCAAGGAACAATCGATTAGCATTACCGGTGCTTCTACATTGCCCAGCAATGAAGTCGAGAAGATGGTGAAGGAAGCCGAAGCAAATGCGACTGCTGATAAGGAACGTCGCGAAAAGATCGATCGCAAAAACCAAGGCGACTCTTTAGCCTATCAAATTGAGAAACAGTTGGCAGAATTGGGCGATAAAGTCCCAGATGCTGACAAGACTAAAGTTGAAGGGTTGATTAAAGACTTGCGGGAGGCGATCGCCAAAGAAGACGACACAGCCATCAACACACTGACAACCGAGTTGCAGCAAGCGTTCTACGCTGTCAGCAGCAACCTGTACCAGCAAGCTGACGGTTCCACTGGCGGCCCGACTGGCGGCCCGACTGGCGGCCCGACTGACGGCGGTGACGACGTGATTGATGCCGACTTCACTGAAGGCAACAAATAGACATTTCCCATAATTCCTGTGTAGCAGGCTGGAAAAGTCTGCTATTTACAGGCTGGTGAGGATTCGTCTAATTCAGAACAAGTGCGATCGGGCTTTCCCGATTAAACTGAGAACAGACAGCTAAAAGCCAGAAACCCGGTTTTGAAGAAAAACCGGGTTTTTTGGGTGATGAATTACCCACAAATCGGCTTTTCCCACAAAAACCGGATTTCTGAGGCTGAGACGATCCTGACATCTTGCACCATTTTCAATCAGCCCTAGGGGCAGGTTAGCTAAGGGAATTAAACCTGCATATAGGTGAAATAAACCCGCCCCACCCCAGCAGATAACCCTTGATTGACATTGCTGCAAGATATCAGATGTTCCCGACAATAAACTTCAGACTGGTTGAATAAATATCCTACACTAGCTATCAGATCGCAACCAGGAGTAAATTAAATGTCTCGTCCTCCCCTACAAAACTCTGCTGCAAATAGCCCAAATAAATCCCAGACTGCATCCTTGCGACGACTCCGCCAAATCAGCCACTTACTAGATAATGCAATTCCCATTCCCGGCACCCGTTATCGCATCGGACTCGATCCGATATTGGGACTGATACCGGGTGGTGGCGATTTAGTTGGTTCGATTTTTGCAGGCTATGTTGTCTTCAAATCCGCTCAAATGGGAGTGCCGCAAGAAACTTTAATAAAAATGGCAGCTAACATTGTATTTGATACAGTTGCCGGTACAGTACCTGTTGCTGGAGACTTGCTTGATGTTGCTTGGAAAGCGAATGTCAAAAATATAGAATTGCTGGACGCTCATTTAGGTTCCCCAGAACCCAGTAAAAAAGCCGATTGGTTATTTGTGGCGGCTTTACTGTTAGGTTTGATGTTAATTATGGGAGGCATGATTTTCTTGAGTGTCATGCTTTTTGGGTGGCTATTTCAAGTATTTACTGGACGGTAATATGAGATTTTAGGGTAAGAATCAGGAATGGGCGATCGCCACAAACAATTTAGTATAGCAATCCTAAATCAATTTAAATAACTGGTTTCCAACAATAGCCTGGAAACCTTGTCCCCAAAAAGGTTCGTAGTAAGGTTAATTGAGCGGACTTCAGTCCGCACTACGAACCTTAATCTGGTTAATTGAGCGGACACGATATTATTTGTTTCATATCCCGATCGAGCAACGCCGATCGCTCATATTTATCAATTTCCTCTCAAAGTCATTTTGTCAAGGTCTGAGTCCTAGATTAATCTGTGGAGTAAATCTCAAATCTAAAATTTCAAAGGGATTGACAAATTCCCATAAGCGTGCATTCCCAAACTAATCGCGGCTGTACGTAGTTTAGCAAATATTGTCGCGCTTTTTCCAAGGGTTCTAAGGGCGATCGACCAATTCCCCCGGTCAAAAACTGCTGCCAATAACAATGCTGTAAATAATCGATCAACCACAACTGAGATTCAGTATCCAAAGTTTTATCAATTTCCTTGGCCAATTCCAAAGCACACCGCAGATTTTGAGGCAACTGTTTCACCTTTTGCAGGAAATCATCGGGGATTGATTGCAGTTGCTGCCAAATAGCAATTGCCTCGCCAGGGCTTCCCTGAGCCATCCCCATTACCTCGGGATGCGATAAAATCTCGGCGAATCCGGCTTGCTGCAAAACTTGTGCCATTGCTTCGGAATTCAGCCGCGAAAACTGGATTTTTTGACAGCGAGAAATCAAAGTCGGCAGCAAAACATCCACAGTGGGAGCAATTAAAATTAAGGCTGCTTTTCCCGGTTCTTCCAAGGTTTTTAACAAGCCGTTAGCGGCTCCCTCGCCCATTGTTTCTGCTTGCTGCAAAACTACAACTGAACGCCCAGCTTCTAGAGGCGGTCTGCTCAAAAACTCACTGATTTCTCGAATTTGTTCTAAGCGGATTTGGGGCGGTGCTTTCCGCTTCAAACCTGCTTCCTCTGCTTCCTTTGCCGAAAGCCGTTTGCCTTGGTTCATGTAAGTTGGTTCTACCCAAAGCAAGTCTGGATGATTTCGCTGCCGGACGCGATTTTGCAGGGAGCTGATCGATTGTTTTTCGGGAAGATTGACTGAGAATAAAAGCTCGATGAAACACTGAACGGCTAAACTTTTGCCGATACCGTTAGAACCTACAAATAAATAACCTGGAGCAATTCGGTTGCGATCGACTGCTTGGGTTAGTAATTCTACGGCTCCATTTTGTCCGATTAATGATGTGAAATAATCCATGTGATAGTTGACAGTTGACAGTTGACAGTTGACAGTTGACAGCCCCCTGATATCAATTCCGTTACGGAATTATTCATTTCTCTCTAATCTCTCTGTGTTCTCTGTGTTCTCTGTGGTTAAATCATTCCGATCTTAACGGATTTGATATAAGTTGCGAGATAATAAGGAGGCAGAGCAAAAGTAACGAGCAATCGCTTAAGTTATTAAATTTTCAGTCCTTACTTTTCGGAATTGGGGTTATTTGAATATCCCCAATCTTCTAGCCTGCGAGTTACAATGGCTTGGATTTCCTGGGCGACTTCATCTTCAGACCGATCGCCATTTATGCGAACAATGCGAGATTTATGTTCCTCCGCTAACTCCCCAAAACCTTGCTGCACGAGGCGGTGAAAGTTCAAGTCAGCTTGCTCCATCCGATCGCGCTCTCCCCGAGCCCTTACCCTCGCCAAACCCGCCTCCACATCAATATCCAGCCACAAAGTCAGATCGCTTTGCAAGCCGCCCGTGGCAATTTCATTCAACTGCTTAATTAAATTTAACTTAAGACCCCGGCCGTAGCCCTGATAAGCAATCGTAGAGTCAGTAAAGCGATCGCACAAGACAATCGTTCCCTTGGATAACTCTGGTTTCAGAAAAGTTTCGACGTGCTGAGCGCGATCGGCCGCATACATCAGTAATTCTGCCATCTCCGATACCAATTCTCCCGAATCTTGTTTGAGCAACAAATGTCGCAGTTGCTTTCCGAGCTCAGTCCCCCCCGGTTCGCGAGTAGCCACCAACCCGACTTTCAAATAGCAACTTGATTGCAGCCAATGTATCAACCGCTGCATTTGAGTAGTTTTACCCGCACCTTCGCCGCCCTCAAACACAATAAATTTACCCTTCATGAGTCTAACTTTCCATCTAAATAAAATAAATCCATATTGTTCTGTCGATCTCTTCTAGGTTCGGTATGATAAGAAAGTCTAAATGCCTCACGGCTGGAGTTTTCTATGGCTCGCTATACTGGTTTTTTTATCGTTGCCGTTCCGATCGACCGTCTCCGTCAGTCTCTGATTGAAATTTTAGAGTCATGCAATCTTGATATTATCTACAATACAGGAGATTCCCTCATGGCTCGCGAAATTCCGGGTCAAGTTTCGATTCCGAAACTTGTCACAGCAGAAGTCCTAATCGAAAAAAACACGGCCAGCGACTCAGAGGTTCGCATGAACTTCGTGATTAAAAACGAGGAACTACCACTGCAAACCAATAACCACTGCCGTCAAATGTTCGAGCTAGTCAGTCATTCAATTATGAAAAACAATAATTGGCGGCTCTTGGAAAGTATGGCACTGTAGCCATCAGTCAGTCGATTTTAGATTTTAGATTTTAGATTGACTCCACAGATGAATCTGGGGCCTCGAACTAACGTCGAAACTTCTTGGATCTCGACTCCTGGTGTGAGGGGCTTGTATCCGTCTTGGGATGAGGTCATTAGTCATTAGTTTGTGGCTAATGACCGATGACTGATGACTGAGGACTTTTATCTGCAAGCCCTACATTTAAGCTCGAAAGTTCCGGCGTAGCAACAAAGAATTTGTAACAACGCTAACAGAACTAAAGGCCATAAATGCACCGGCCGCCGCAGGAGTGAGTAGAATTCCGGTTGCAGGTAGCAAGATACCGGCTGCAACTGGAATTCCCAAAGTATTGTAAACAAAAGCCCAGAATAAATTTTGGCGAATCTTATTAAAAGTAGCGCGACCAAGGTCGATCGACTCAACAACATCCATCAAAGCATTTCGCATCAGCACAATTTGAGCCGTCTCAACTGCCACATCAGTGCCGCAGTGCAAACCGATACCGACATCAGCTTGAGCCAAAGCCGGCGCATCATTGATGCCATCCCCCACCACAGCCACTTTACAGCCTTGAGCTTGCAAACTGGCGATCGCCCTCGCCTTTCCATCAGGCCGCACTTGGGCCAAAACATCAGCCGCCGCCAAACCTAGCTGCTGCTGCGCCACCGCCGCCGCCGCCTCCGTATCCCCCGTCAGCATCATCACCCGCAATCCCATCTCCCGCAAACGTTCCACCGCCGCCTTAGCATCCGGTCTCAGAGTATCTTTTAGCCCGATTACCCCCAGCAAAACGCCCCCAGAAGCCACGAAAACCGCCGTTTTGCCTTTGCAAGACTCCAAAAGTTCCGCAGCCACAGCCACGCCCTGCTCGCTCATCCACGCGGCATTCCCCGCGAACACCCGCCGCCCCTCAACCAAAGCAGAAACCCCCAATCCCGGTTCCGTGTAGAAATCCTCAGCAGGTAGCAGCGGCAAACCTTGCTGTTGAGCTTCCAGCAAAATCGCTGCGGCGATGGGATGACAAGCGCCCCTTTCCACCGCCGCGGCAATTTGCAGCAGTTTTGAGTCAATTGTGGCAATTGTGGAAGCAACATCTTGCCTGTTTCCGACATTAATATCCGAGTTCAAATCCCAATCCGAATTCTGGAAAATCGGCAAATAATCAGTGAGTGTAAGATTGCCGGTTGTGAGAGTGCCCGTTTTGTCAAAAACCACCGTATCTAATTGATGTACCCGTTCTAAAACATCGCCACCGCGAATTAAAAGTCCGCGCTCCGCGCCGATACCAGAACCGACTAAAATTGCAGTTGGGGTAGCAAGTCCCAAGGCGCAAGGACAAGCGACAACTAAAACTGCGATCGCCAATTTCAAACTTAACAACACAGAAGATTGATAATGGATAATAGGCAATTGGTAATTGGTAATTGGTAATTGGTTTACCCTGCCCCATGCCCCATGCCCCATGCCCCATGCCCCATGCCCCATATCGTGTTCTAAAAGCACAGAAGGCCAAATATGAGTTCCGGCAAAATACCAAAATAGGAAAGTTAAAGCCGATATCGCCATAACCCCATATACAAAATATCCGGCGACAGTATCAGCTAAATTTTGAATCGGCGCTTTGCGAGTTTGGGCAGCTTGCACCAAAGCCACCATTTGAGCTACAGTTGTTTCTTGACCGGTGCGAGTTGCGCGCATCACAATTGCGCCGGATTTGTTGATAGTTCCTGCTGCGACTGTATCTCCCGGTTGTTTCAAAACAGGCATCGATTCGCCAGTCAACATCGATTCATCTACAGTTGTTTTACCTTCGCAGACTTCGCCGTCTACTGGGATTTTTTCCCCTGGTAAAACTTGCAGCCATTCTCCGACTCGAACGCGATCGGCTGGAATTTCAATGTATTGTGGATTGTAGAGTTGAGATGTCGAGTTTGGGGGCAATTCTTCCGAGTCTAAATTTAAAATCGGCAGTTTAAAATCAACTAAGCGGGCAGTTGCCGGCTGCAATGCGATTAAAGCTTGCAAAGCTGATGCAGCGCGCCGTCTGGCTTGCTGTTCGAGAGTTTTGCCCAACAAAATAAAGCCCAGCAGCATCACTGGTTCGTCAAAAAAGCACTCCCATCCCATCCGTGGAAA
Source organism: Microcoleus sp. S36a_B3 (assembly GCF_036700745.1). Taxonomy (NCBI): domain Bacteria; kingdom Bacillati; phylum Cyanobacteriota; class Cyanophyceae; order Oscillatoriales; family Microcoleaceae; genus Microcoleus; species Microcoleus sp. S36a_B3. Next base: position 19,379 of record NZ_JAUBPN010000044.1, read on the forward strand.
CAGCAGCGCCGCGTTGCTAGCGGTGTAAGCGGTGACAGCGCCTAAAGCTACTAAAGTATTCATGTTGGGTGCGTTTCGCCACAAACTGCGGCAGCCGTCAACGATAATCGGGCGGCCAGGTAGCAGTAATGCGAGGGTGGCGAGTCCCCAGTGAAACCAGATGTTGCTGAGAATTGGGGCTTTGGTGCCGAGTATGTGACCTAAACCGGATAGAATAATTAGGATAAGGGCGATCGACAATTGATTGATTTGCTGTCGAATTTCTTGCCGCCGCCGTTCAACTGTTGCCGCTTCGGCTTCTTGCTGATTTCCACCTAACCGAGACACAGAGGGAAATCCGTTATCAGTTAACTTTTTTGCTAAAGCTTCTGCATCGACAGCCCCCGGTTGGCATTCAACCGTTGCAACTTCTACTGCTAAGTTAACGCAAGCTGAAATTACACCTGAATGCTGCATGAGTTGGCGTTCAACTGCTTTGGCGCAGCCGGCACATTTCATCCCGCTGACATCGAAAGTCACAAGTTCTGGCGGCGGGGATTCTTTAATTGGGATGATTTCTGGTTGATTTTCGGAGATTGTTTTGGGGACAAATTGCATTGTTTTTTTGTATAGATGAGTAGGTTTTTGTATTTCGGAAATATTTGGATGCACTGTTCAGACAAATGCTTGTATTTTGATAATAGATAATTTTTCTGGCATCTTCCGAAAGTGTTAGTTTTTTTTAATTCTTATTAATTGCCCGGTTGAAAGCGGATCTTTATTTGATACAATCAGTGAATTGCTTCGTTAGTATCCAGCTTTTGTCTGACGAATTTAGCTATGACACCAACACCAAAATATTATATTGTCAAACGTCTGGCCGGTAATTGTGAGATTTTGCCGTTGGCGGAGCCCGCCCCTACGGGGGCTACGCCAACGCAGACGATCGCCCAAATCGAAGAACAAGACCCTACTATTATAGACAAGTGGGGCCCTTACGATTCTGCAGAAGATGCGATCGCCCGACGCATCGGTTTAATTCGCGCGGGAAAATGTCAACCGCAATAAATAAACTTGAAGGACTAAAGTCCTCACTACGAACCAGGTTTGTAGTGAGGACTTTAGTCCTTCTTTGATGGAGTTTTTGTTGGTGACTAAAAACTACTTGGATTTAGAAGGTGCTGCACTCGGTTTTGCCTGCGCGGTAGTCGGTTTGGGCGATGCAGAATTGGGTTTCAACTGAGCTTTGTCGTTCCCTGTTTTGCCAGTAACTTCTTTTGTCAAAACTTCTAAAGCCTTCGCGTATTGCGGATCTGCCGCCGTAGCAATTTTATCGCGATCGCGCCTCAACTCCTGTTTTTGAGCGTCGGTGAGTTCAATCACAAAATCCGGTTTAATTCCCATGTGATTGATATCAGTGCCGTTGGGAGTAAAATATTTGGCAATTGTCACCGCCAAACCCGAACCATTTCCCACGCCGCGTACCGACTGCACCAAACCCTTACCAAAAGTCTTTGTACCAACCAAAACCGCGCGTTTGTTGTCTTGCAAAGCACCGGATAGAATCTCGCTAGCACTGGCTGAACCTCCGTCTACGAGTACAACCAAGGGTTTGTCAGTAATCTCTCCCTTGTTTGCAGTTTGTCTGTCGGCCTCCCCGACTCGATCGACCGTCGAGACGATCGTACCTTCCTTGAGCCACATCCGAGCAATTTCAATACTTCCGTACAGCAACCCGCCCGGATTGGAACGCAAGTCTAGGATATAGCCTGTCACCTTTTTCTGTTCCAAATCCTTCATTGCCGATCGCATTTCCGATGCAGCATTCGCACTAAACTGATTTAAGCGAATGTAGCCGATTTCGCCGATCGGGCTTTTCTGCACCGAATGTCGCACCGGATGAATTTCAATTTTAGCGCGCTTGAGCTTAAAATCAATTTCCTTTTTGTCCCGCAAGATAGTCAGAGTCACATTACTATTTACCGGGCCGCGAATCAAAGTTACCGCTTGATTCGTATCCATACCTTCAGTGGTTTTGCCGTCAATCTTAGTAATGATGTCTTTTGCCAGAATACCGGCGGTAAAAGCAGGGGTATCCTCGATTGGCGAAATCACCACCAACTTTTTAGTTTTCTCATCTTGAGTCAACTGAATCCCAACTCCTGTCAATTCCCCAGAAGTTTCCACCTGCATATTTTTGAACTCTTGAGGATCCATAAACCGCGTATAAGGATCGTCCAGCTTCTTCAGCATTTCCCGAATTGCTTTGTAAGCTTCATCGTCGCTGGTATAAGTGCGGTTCAAATAATCATTTCGCACTGCTTTCCAGTCAACCTGGTTAAAAGTGCCATCAACATAACTTTTGTCAATAATCTGCCAAACTTCATCAACCAATTCTTTAGGACTTCCCCGAAAAGAAGCCAGAGATTTAGAACTGCAACCAGTGTTGACAAGAGTTACAGCAGTGAGTGCAACTGCTGCAGCACTTAGAATAAGCCCTCGTTTTGTTATAACCATTTGTCTGACACGCCGGAGCAAAAGATTTCAGAATAATCACGCCCAATCTAACACAGGCAAGGCTTGGTCGGATTTTGGATACATATTTATTCAACTTTGCCGAGTTGTATTCCCGAAGCGGAAGCTGCCGCGCCTGAATGCGGACGCGGGTTTAGGAAGTTGATTTGCGAATGCCTAAATCCTTTGTATATCTGCTGCACAAGTCTCGCTCCCCCTAAATCCCCCTTAAGAAGGGGGACTTTGAGAAGACTTTCTTGTCCCCCCCTCTTCTTAAAGGGGGCTAGGGGGACTTCGATCGCTCTTGTCCCCTCTTCTTAAGGGGGAGTAGGGGGCAAGCTAAGGGGGGATCTGGCCTCAGATAGAAGCGAGATTTTTCAAAAGTTGCAGTCTCTGTGTTGACACCAATCCCATTGTGTCGGCCCCAAACCTACTCAGGTTCAACCCAGCGATCGTCCGATTTAATCAAGTCAATCAATTCTGCCACACCCTGAGACTCAGGAACCTTCTTAATCTCATCCCGGCCGCGGTACAGAGAAATATAACCCGGTTGCTTCCCGACATAGCCGTAGTCAGCATCAGCCATTTCTCCAGGCCCATTGACAATACAGCCCATTACTGCTATATCCAAACCCGTGAGATGCTTCGTCGCCTCTCTCACTTTGTGCAAGACTTCCTCTAAATTAAACAAAGTCCGGCCGCAGGAAGGACAAGCGACATACTCAACCATCGTTTTCCGCAGTCCCAAGGCTTGCAGAATGCTGTAGCAGACGGGAATCTCCTTTTCTGGGGCCTCTGTCAGCGACACGCGGATAGTGTCGCCGATGCCGTCAGTCAGCAGCGGTGCGAGGCCTGCGGTGGATTTGATGCGGCCGTATTCGCCGTCTCCTGCTTCCGTGACGCCCAAATGCAGCGGGTAATCCATGCCCAATTCGTCCATCCGGTGCACCATCAAGCGGTAAGCAGCCACCATCACCGGCGCGCGGGAGGCTTTGAGGGAAATTACGATATTTCGGAAGTCGAGGGATTCGCAAATCTTGATGAATTCCAGGGCCGATTCCACCATCCCTTCGGGCGTGTCGCCGTAGGTAAAAAGCATCCGTTCGGCGAGGGAACCGTGATTAACGCCGATTCGCAAAGCTTTGCCTTGGTCGCGCAGGGAAATCACCAGAGGTTCCAGGGTTTCGCGGATTTTTTCGCCAATTTCCGCGAATTCGCTGTCGGTGTATTCGCTTCTGTCGGCTTTCGGCTTCTCGAACACGTAAAGTCCCGGATTGATTCTCACTTTGTCTACGTGTTTGGCGACTTCCAGGGCAATTTTCATGCCGTTGTGGTGGACATCGGCAACCAGGGGCACGGCTTGGTAGGTTTCTTGCAATTTTTGCTTGATTTCGGCTAATGCTTTGGCGTGGGCCATGCTGGGCACGGTGACGCGGACGATTTCGCAGCCAATCTCGTGCAAGCGCCGAATTCCGGCGACTGAACCGTCGATGTCGAGGGTGTCTTCGTTAATCATCGATTGTACGACGACGGGGTTGCCTCCGCCGATCGTCACGCTACCGACTTGGACTGGACGGGTTTTGCGGCGCTTGATGGTGGTGTCGAAGGTTGGTTCGGTGGTGAGGGTTTTAGTGGGGTTCGGCAGAGTTTGCATAACTGGTTGCTAGGGTTCTTTAATTAGAGTTTATAAAATTGTGTCTGCTGTTTTTTAGGTTTGCACAGAAAGGGCCTGTTTGGGCAAAGAGGTTTTGGGATTTAGGATTCTTAATGAAATTGTGGCGAATTTGTCGATCGAATTATGTCGGAAAAGGGCGATCGAACTAAAAGCCAACCATCACCGGGAAGGCGAACTGAAGTTGGGCCCGTGGAACTAAACCCAACTTAGAAAATACAGTTAAAATACAGGCTATGCCGAGATAAAAATTAATATTGGTTGGCGGTGAGGAGAATGGTTTGGACACCGGGGCAGCGGTTAAATGGCGATCGGTATATCATTGAACGCAAGTTAGGTGAGGGTGGCTTTGGCATCACCTATCTAGCAAAGGAAGCGCCAAACGGGGGGCGGGTTGTCATCAAAACGCTGAAAGACGACTTATTGAGCGATCGAAATTTTGCCCGGTATTGGGAAAGATTCCGGGATGAGGCGATAAAGCTATCTGTGTGCAGGCATCCCAATATTGTGCAAATAGACAACTACTTCACTCACGATGATTTCCCTTGCATTGCGATGGAATATGTGGCAGGGAAAGATTTGTGGAATTTGGTAGAAAAGCGCGGTGTCCTGTGGGAAAGCGAAGCTTTAAACTACATCCGCAAAGTGGCAGAAGCGGTAATAGTAGTTCACGAAAAAGGTTTGCTACATCGGGATATCAAGCCACAAAACATTATGGTACGCGACAATTTTGATGCAGTTTTGATTGACTTTGGTTTGGCACGGGGTTTTATTCCAGATCGCACTCAGCAAATGACTTTGGGGCTAACACATGGTTTTGCGCCTCCCGAACAGTACGGGGAAATGGGCAGATTTGCTGAGTACACAGATGTTTATGCTCTGGCAGCAACGCTATACTATTTGCTAACGAAAACACAACCAACTCCTGCATTTATGAGAGCTTTAAATCATCCTTTAAAGCCACCGTTTCAGATTAATCCTAATATTAGCGATGCGGTGCATCGGGCAATTATGAAAGGGATGGAAATGAATGAGACAAAGCGCCCTCAGTCGGTTCAAAAATGGTTGGCTATGCTTCCCCAATCCCCCGGCAATCGGGGGCAAAGAGGGGGTGTTTCACCAACGATTCCTAGCCCGCAGCCAGCGCCCCAACCTGTAAAATTGATTTCAGCAAAAGGAGTTGATTATCGTCAACTCGATCGGCTGTTGGCTAGCGGAAAATGGCAAGAGGCGGATGGGGAAACGGCAAGAAAAATGCTGGAAGTAGCGGGGAGAACAAAGGATGGCTGGCTGAGGGGTGAAGATATCGATCGATTCCCCTGTGAAGACTTACGAACTATTGACCAACTTTGGGTAAAATACAGTAACGGACGTTTCGGCTTTTCGGTGCAGAAACGCATCTATGAAAGTCTGGGGGGAAGCAGAGAATATGATCGGAAAATTTGGGCAGCTTTTGGCGATCGGGTAGGTTGGCGTGTGAATAATAGTACATGGTTGCACTATAATGATCTAAAATTCAACACCAAAGCACCTATAGGACACCTCCCGTGTGTGAAGGGAAAGTTAACTGATGGGGTGGTTGGTGGAAGGCTTGTTGTGGGGCGTTCTCTTCTCTCGCGTCGAGACTTGTAGACTGTAACATCTAAGGGTTACAGAGTTTCGTGAAGATTTATAACAGAGGCTTTAACCACGAAACCGCGCCTGTTCTACGTTTCCGATACCTGGCACATTCGATTTACCAAATTACTAAAGAGTAGAAACTAGCTATTTTTTGATCGGCTGTAATAATAGCAGCTTGACTTCTTTTGGCAACTGCTACAACCACTCTATCTGCTGGATCTCGGTGTTCCCATTCTAATTTGACACTTTCTAGCCAAATGTCCTCATCAATTGGAACGATCCGAATAACATTAGACTTTTTTAAAGTAGCGATATAGTCATCAATACTTACTCCTAAATCTAACTTATGATTTTTGATCTTGATAGCTATTTCCCAGATGGCCGTTGATGGAACTAAACCATTTTTTTCTTGTTCCATCTGCTGACAAGCATCTTTTGCCGATTGAGAAAGTTTCTCTGGATCTAAACTCCACCAGATGAGAGCGCAGGTGTCAAGGACAACTGTCATACTTCCTGCCATTCTTCAGTTGTTGGCGTAGTTAAATCTTCAAAATATTTTACTTTCCCCCGCATATCCTTAAATAATTCTTCAGTTGAAAGAGACTTTTCATACTGAGAAATTATCACAAGTGGTTTAGTCCCATCCATCACTAAAATTTCTTCGCCTTCAATCTCGACAAGTCGCAAAAATTCTAGTAATTGAGCTGTTAATTGACTTTTGTCTATGGTTTTCATAGGACAATGATTGGTGTTGTGTTCAAACTACATTATATCTCAATACGGTTCACTGAGCAAAGGATGTCATTGCGATTCAAGAAAGCAATCGCAGGGACTATGAAGCTTTTGAGTTAAAAGAGGTGCGAGGCGAGCAATTCTTTTTTTCCTGATTAACTTTTACCCAATCGTAACTCATCTTTATGAGAAAAGCTATACTTAATCTATGGTGAAAGCTTGAGAGGAGATTTATCGGCCAGATGCAAATCGATGGATTAATGGGATACAAAGAGGCATTTAAGCTACATTCGATATCATAGCAAATCCTGCTTTAATATCGGGTTGATTCTTCAGTCCCCCTCTGCTAAAACTTCGTTTGACAAGAAACAATTTCAATCGCCGATCGCCTAAAATCAAAAATCAGCTACAATAAAAAATTAAAAAGCAATCAAAAAACATCGCCATGAGCGTAATTGCAGCCAAATGGACGATCGCCCAACCCACCCGCCGCACCAGTAAGCTATCGCGCAAATAAACATTGCATATTCAGGGCGGGCGGGACACCCCCACAAAAGTTATATTTTTTTGACATTCAATATAAATGCCGCAACAGCTTAACCGCCATTATATAGTTTTTTTTCTCCCGCGTAGCCGATCGCCTAAAATGATGTCCGGTCAATTAATCGCAATAAAAAATGTTGGTAGTGAGGACTTTAGTTATTAATATCGTGCTTAGGTTGCACCTTGCCGCTCAGTCATATCGTTTCCGGTGGCATTGGAATAATGAAATTGAGTCAACAGTTAATACTCAACCATTCAGTTTTTAGACCCCGAATCAACAGTCAACAGTCAACAGTCAACAGTCAACAGTCAACAATTCCGGTATGAGGGCAACTTAAATTGATATCATTAGCTAGTATTCAGCACTTAGTAGTTATTAGTCAGATGGCAAAAGAAAGAAGGAATAATATCTACTTTTGCAGTCTTGCCTGTTTATTTGCTAAACTAGAGGTTGCGCTCTGTCAATAAACGTTAGATTTATGCACAGGTTATTCACTGGGAAACTGCAGGTAGACTGTTTAACAATACCGATCGCAAATTTTCCAGCAAATCTATCGGGTACTAAAATTGTACAGCTTACTGACTTTCACTACGACGGGGTGCGGCTGTCGGAATGGTTGCTAGAAGAGGCGATTGCGGCGGCTAATGAAGCCGAACCAGATTTGATTTTTTTAACGGGGGATTTTATTACCTTCGATCCGGCACCTATTCACGACTTAGTGCAGCGATTGAAAAAGTTGCAAAGTCGGATGGGAATTTACGCGGTTTTGGGGAATCACGACCACTATTGGCCGGGGGCAAAAATTGAGGTTGCTAATGCTTTGAATAACGCAGGTATTCGGGTGTTATACAACGAAGCCATTTATCCTTTGGGGGCTGAGTTGGCTTTAGTTGGGTTGGCAGATTTTTGGTCTGGCGATTTTAAGCCTGAATCTGTAATGACATCAATAAATCCGGGGATTTCTCGGATTGTATTGTCTCACAATCCTGATACTGCTGAAAAGCTCCAAAAGTGGCGGATTGATTTGCAGTTTTCCGGGCACACTCACGGCGGTCAAATTGTGATTCCCGGTATCGGGCCTTTGTATGCTTGGGTGAGAAAAATTGGCTATTTGATTCCTGAACCAATCCGAAAGTGGATTCCTCTTCTGTCGGCTTGCGATAGAGTAGTTAGTCACTGGGAATGGGCTAGCGGTTTGCATCGGGTTGGGAGTAATTTGCTGTACGTGAATCGCGGTTTGGGAACTTATGCGCCAGGGAGGCTATTTTGTCGGCCGGAGGTGTCAGTAATTACTTTGGTTTGTCAAGAACAGGGGGCGGTTGAAACGGCTTCTACGCGAGACTTGCACTCGACAGGAAGGGGTTAACGGCAGTTGACAATTTACCTAGATTTACCTAGATTTTAGTTGCTAAATTCTCAGCAAGTTGACTACCCAA
>NZ_JAUBPN010000045.1:0-27084 GCF_036700745.1 Microcoleus sp. S36a_B3
GGATTAGTGGCAATTGTGACAGCATCTCCATAAGTTTGACTGCCGATGGTAGCGACATTGCCTTTTAGTTCAGTTGTGCCGCCAGTGTTGGTGGTTAAACTCGCGGCATTGACGGCATTAAATGTAGTGGTTGCTGTACTGTTGGCGTTGATGTTTTGTAATGGTGTAATACTACCAATTGCGCCTGTAAATGTGACGTTGCCTGCACCTGCATTGACTAATAAAGTTTCAGTGTTGGCTGTAGTGCCATCAAGGGTGCTATTAAAGGCGAGATTGCCGCTGCTGGTAGTTCCTGATGTTGTCAGGGTAATAGTTGGTTGAGTGAGGATAACGGGTGATTGGAAAGTAATATTGCCACCACTACCTGCGGTGGCTGAGGCATCAATATCGCCGCTAATTGTCGTATTGTTTGTACCAGAATTGAAGGTAATCTGGCCAGCGGTGCTGCTGCTAGAAGTTGAAGTGGTATTAGACTCAAGAAAGCCTGTTGTAATTCCCCCTGGCGCAGTTAAGGCAATCGGCCCTCCATTTCCTGAAATGGAAGAGGAATACACATTTCCACCAGTGGTGTTAATTGCGCCTGTTCCTCCGGTGACAGATAGGGTAATATTTCCTGCCGTACCTGTGCCTGATGAAAAGGAATTGGTGCCTCCAGTGGTAATGTTACCACCACCAGTTGAGAAGGCGATCGCTCCCCCATTTCCTGCATTGGAAGTGGCATCTACCAGTCCCGCAGTAGTGTTGATTGCGCCTGTTCCTCCGGCAACAGAAAGGGTAATGTTCCCTCCATTACCTACACCGGAGGAACCGGTAATCAGATCGCCATTAGTAATGTTACCATTAGCAGTTGAAATGGCGATCGCTCCCCCATTTCCTGAAGTGGAAGTGGCATCCACATTTCCAGGAGTAGTGTCGATCGCGCCTGGTCCTCCGGCAGTGAGGGTGATGTTACCTCCCGTACCTGCACCTGATGAGGAAGAATTCATAACACCAGTAGTAATATTACTACCAGCAGTTGAAATGGCGATCGCACCTCCATTTCCGGCCACAGAAGTGGAATAGATATCTCCAACACTGGTATTGATAGAACCATTTCCGCCGGTGACAGAGAGGAGGATGTTTCCTGCATTACCTGCACCTGATGCTGCAAATGACCATATACTACCAGTGGAAATGTTACCACCACCAGTAGTTGAGAGGGCGATCGCTCCCCCATTGTTTGCAGAGGAATTTGAATGCAGATATCCGGTGTTAATGGAACCTGTACCTCCAGTAACAGAGAAGGTGATATTCCCTCCCGTACCTGTACCTGATGTAAAGGCATTCGCATTTCCACTAGAAATGTTACCACCAGCAGTTGAAATCGCGATCGCTCCAGCATTTCCTAACTGAGAAGAGGAATCAAGAAGTGTACCGGCAGTGGTATTAATTGCACCGGTTCCTCCGGTGACAGAAATGGTGATATTTCCTCCATTACCTGTATTGGGGGAATAGGAAATTACATCAGCAGTGGTAATGTTACCACCACCAGCAGTTGAAAGGGCGATCGCACCCCCAGTTCCTAAAGAGGAACTGGAATTCAGAAAACCAGCACTGGTGTTGATGTCACCATTTCCTGCAGCAATAGAGAGGGTAATATTTCCTCCTCCTCCGCCCGTACTGGAATTCAGATTGCCAGTAGTAATGTTACCCCCAACAGTTGAGAGAGCGATCGCTCCCCCTGCTCCTCCTACGGAGTAACGGGAATCCAAAGTTCCACCACTGGTGTTAATGAAACCTGTACCTCCAGTAACAGAGAGGGTAATATTACCTCCCGTACCTATAAAACCGCTGCCATTGGAATTCAGATTGCCAGTAATAATGTTGCCACCAGAAGTTGAGAGGGCGATCGCTCCCGCCTGTGATGATGGTAAACTGGACTTCAGAGTGCTGGCAGAAGTGTTGATATCACCCCCACTGGTGAGGGTAATATTGCCGCCGTCAGTGGAAAGGTTGGCATTGACTGATATTGCATTACTAGCATTCAATGCGATCGCCCCATTCCCAGAATTGGTAATAGGTTGATTGACAGTAATATTGTTATTCGCTTGCAATGTTAGGGAAAAACCGCTATTCCAAGTAATAGAATCGAATACTGTAATCGTCCCTCCCAGAGGGGGACCACCAAAGAATGAGTTTGTCGTCACAATTACATTACCTGAACCCAACTGTGTCTGCAAAACGTTGCGATCTAAAATCGAAGTTCCTAAACTCCCGTTATCTTGAAATGGGCTAGTTGCACTCATTGAAGCACTGCTGGCTGCATTCCTAATTTCAATATCCGTTGGATCTAATAGTAATGTACCGGTTATACCGTTAGGGGCTCGCAAGTCAGCAAAACCTTGATAATCTAAATAATTTTTACCACTAACTTCTGCAAAACCGCCATTACCTGAATTAATGCCGCCTCGTGCAGAAATGTTACCAAAAAAGCGAGTAGTTTCATCTGCCCAAACTATTACTCGTCCGCCATTACCGTCAAGCAAAGCATCGGCATTAATAATAGCATCATTGCTCACATAAGTTCTTAGAGCATTGGGTACAGTCCCCAAACCCTGATAATCTCCACCAATCAGTACATTACCTGCGCCGTTAATCCCAGAAGCATCGATATTGCCAGCAATAACTCCTACTTTGTCGCCTAAAATATTTACAGTACCGCCAGTGTTACCAGAAACATTGACATTACCAGAGGCGATCGCAGTTCCCGCAGTTACCGGCACTGCAACATTCGCCGTCAACACAACTTCCCCATTAGGATTTACCGTCAAACCCGTTGCCTGTGCCACACCTTTTCCAGTCAGCAACTCCGGCAAAGATAACACCGGTTGCGTCCAATTGTTCGGCAGCGAACTTTGAGTTGCTGTCGGCTGAATATCCAAGCTCAATAAATTTCCAGCTTGACTAATTCGCACCAAATTGTTACCAGGTACAGCGCTGATGAGAATATTGCCGCTAGGCGCAGTTAGCTGACCGGTATTGACAACCGTCCCGCCGATCAAACTTAAACTTTGACCTGGTGCCACCGTCAAATTGCCTGCATTAACAATGCTTCCCCCTGGGAAATTTGTAAACGCAAAACTATTCGGCATCCCAATTAAAGTTGCCCAATTGTTATTGCCGATCGCACTAAACCACTGATTGTTCCCAAAACCAATCCCTGTCGCCGTAGTAGCATTAAAAGATCCCGGCACGTTGAGGCTGGCATTTGGCCCGAAAATCATGCCCGCAGGATTCATCAAAAATAAATTGGAATTGCCGCCCGTAACTTGAATTAAGCCATTGATTAAAGAAGGATTTCCCCCAGTAATCCGCCCCAGAATATTTTGAATATTGGGATTAGTCAGAAAGTTAGCCGTTTGACCTTCGCTGAGGCCAAACTGAGTAAAACTGTGAAAAAGATTAGCCTTATTTCCGCTGAAAGACCCCCCGGAAATGTCGTAGCGGTTGCCGTTGGGAGTAACAACTGTGTTAGTACCATCCGGTGCCGGGGTGATGGGTTGCGCGTTTGCCGAACCCATAGCCCCGGCACTCAGCCAGCCAACAATGAATAACCATCCGAGCAAATGTAGTTTGTTGGTTGTCATTGTGCTTAAATATTTTGTTTAAAGTGCGATCGTATTTATCAATAGTCCATACACTTTTAAATCACCAACGGTAGAAGGCGAGTGAGAGCTTCCTCACTCGGTAAAATTTTAACGGTAGAATGTAGCTTTGGGTCGCTGTACCAAAAACTGTGCGGACTATCGATCTATATCTCCTATTTTTACTACTAAAAACTACTCATGTCAATAGGATAGCAATATTTTTTATTCTCTAATAATTATAATAGGAAAGAATGTATGTATTTAATTACTAGAATTTACGTAGAAACAGTTTTTTAATAGCACTCAGAAACCTGTAATAAAACTGGGTTTTATTGTTTCCGCTTTCACTACTTCTATGACAGCCCACAAAAACAGATACCGTGTCATGTACTCCTGTCTTGGAAAGCTCAAAATTTTAGATTCAAGTTCAAACTCCTAGATTCATCTGCCTTTGTAAATCTCAAACTTGTACGCTCGCGACTTGTACGCTCGCGAAGTCGAAGTAAGTCGAAGCATCTCAAATCGAAAAATGGAAAATCGACACACGCCATTACCTTAAAAAACCGGGTTGATGCGTTCGGGACTCCTGGTAAAAATACGAAGCAGAATCCGATAATTAGGAGTAAAAAATCACTCAGTATATTAAGCAAAAATACGCAAGTATCGATCGCCTGTAACCGCCACTTGCTGAAAGCAGCAAAAAACACGCTCCAATCCCTACTCGCAGTCGCCTCCCCACTCTTCTGCACACCTTATAACAGCTTGCATCCCGCTTCGAGCGCTGGTCGAACAGCCGAGCTTCGATCGTAAACTTTATATTTTTTTGATTGACTTTACCAAAACTTTATAAAGCTTACATCAAAAATACAGAATATTTTTGATGTAACCTAATATTTGCAAGTATTACAGTTAGTTTTAGAGTCTTGCGGATCAAAATAAATGTAGTAGGTTGGAAATGGAGATGCGATTAAAATCTTGCTGTTATAGATTCAAGTGTGGCACCCTAGTGTCAGTGAAAACTCTTAGAATTACAAACACTGATTTAATATCAGGACACACCTAAGTGATATCAGTCTGTAGAGTCACTGCTGTAAAGTTTCGCAGCTATGGCCATCGTCCTAAATATCGCATAAGGGGCGATCGTCTCTTCCCCATCACGGGAAAAGTGCGTTTCCCGCCTTACTACCTAACAACATTGGAGGAATCAGGGTTATGACTACCTTAACGCTAGTCAAAAAAACATCTTTTACCATCGCCAGCTTGGCAACCACAATCTTGCTCAGCATCTGCACGCCCGTCCAAGCTTTCATGTTTGGCACAAATGGCATCCAATTCGATGAAGATACAAGCATAAACTTTACCTTCAACGAATCACACGGCAGTTACCAGTCCAACTTGTGGGTAGCCCAAGCTCAGTCAGGAAACACAGGATACACCAACATCGCCAAACTGTTTTACGAGCTTCAACCCTCAGATAACGGCGCAGCCGATGAATCGAAGGGAAGCTTCGGCAACGCTGTCACATCTGACAACGGCTCCATCACCCAAACCTTCAAATTTTTGGGAAATCAAACTTATGCCCTGCTGCTGTGGAGTGACAGCGGCACCGGCAAACCATTAGAGCAGTATGTCTCCTCAAGCACCTTCATGAACAGCCCCGACTGGTTTGCTGCCAACACCCAGTTTCGGAGAGATGACTGTGTGCTGACGGGTTGTCAACAAGCGGTATTTGGCGACTTTAAGCTCGACTACAACTCCAGCGACTCATTTGCCAACGTCAACGGCGGTAAAGGCCCAGAGCAATATTCATTGCTGACATTGGCCCAACTGGTTCAGGGCGCAAAAATCTCCTTCGACGATGCTGGAGGAGGAAACGACGCTGACTTCCAAGACTTCATCATTTCAGCCGAGGTAGCTCCCGAACCAGTCACGATGTTCGGCACTATACTGGGGCTCGGGGCTTTGGCTGCGGCTCGCGGGAAAAAAAAGCGACAGCAGCAACCAGAAAAATGACTTTTAACCAGCCCAGACAAATCTAAATAGTGAGTCTGTTCAGTGGTACTGTGAGAAATAGCATTTCTAAATGTTAAGACTTTTTCCACAATGGGAAAAATAGCATCCTAACAAAGGCACTATTCATGGTATCCACCGCAACAAAAACGAACGTAGGCTACATCACCCAAATCATCGGGCCAGTTGTAGACGTCAAATTCCCAGGCGGCAAACTGCCCCAAATCTATAACGCTATTACGATCGCCGGCAAAAACGAAGCAGGTCAAGACATTTCTGTTACCTGCGAAGTTCAGCAACTGCTCGGAGACAGCCAAGTGCGTGCAGTTTCCATGAGTACCACCGACGGCTTAATGCGCGGTATGGAAGTAATAGATACCGGGGAAGCGATCCAAGTTCCAGTCGGACTCCCAACTCTCGGCCGCATTTTTAATGTCATCGGCGAACCCGTAGACAACCTCGGCCCGGTCAATACTTCCGAAAGTATGCCCATTCACCGCCAGCCGCCGGCTTTCACCGAACTGGAAACCAAACCTTCGGTGTTTGAAACTGGGATCAAGGTCATCGACCTCCTGGCTCCCTACCGTCGTGGTGGCAAAATCGGTTTGTTCGGCGGCGCAGGCGTTGGCAAAACCGTGATCATGATGGAACTCGTGAACAACATCGCTAAGGCTCACGGCGGCGTGTCCGTGTTTGGCGGTGTGGGCGAGCGTACCCGTGAAGGTAATGACCTTTACAAGGAAATGATCGAGTCTGGGGTTATTGACGAAAAAGACCGCAGCAAGTCGAAAATTGCCCTAGTATACGGTCAAATGAACGAGCCTCCCGGTGCTCGGATGCGCGTGGGTCTGTCGGCTCTAGCGATGGCCGAATACTTCCGCGATGTCAGCAAGCAAGACGTGCTGTTGTTCATTGACAATATCTTCCGGTTCGTGCAAGCGGGCTCTGAGGTATCGGCTCTTTTGGGTCGGATGCCTTCGGCTGTGGGATATCAGCCGACTCTCGGTACAGACATGGGCGACTTGCAAGAACGGATTACTTCGACTACCGAAGGTTCGATTACTTCGGTTCAAGCTGTGTACGTACCTGCGGATGACTTCACTGATCCAGCGCCGGCTACGACTTTTGCTCACTTGGACGCTACAACTTTGTTGTCTCGCGGTTTGGCTGCCAAGGGTATTTATCCGGCTGTCGATCCGCTGGAGTCTACCTCCACAATGTTGCAAGTTAGCATTGTAGGCGAAGAACACTATGGTGTGGCGCGTCAGGTGCAGTCTATTCTGCAACGCTACAAGGAATTGCAAGATATTATTGCGATTTTGGGTTTGGACGAGCTGTCGGAAGATGACCGCTTGACTGTTTCTCGCGCTCGCAAAATTGAACGGTTCTTGTCTCAACCGTTCTTTGTGGCGGAAGTGTTCACCGGTTCCCCCGGTAAGTACGTCAAGCTGGCTGATACCATTAAGGGCTTCCAAATGATTTTGGCTGGCGAACTTGATGAGCTGCCGGAACAAGCTTTCTATTTGGTTGGCGATATCAATGAGGCGATCGCCAAAGCTGAAAAAATGAAAGCTGAGGCTAAGTAATTTTAGTCATCAGTCAGTAGTCATTAGTCAGTTGTCATTAGTCAAGTAGTCAGTAGTCAGTAGTTATTTGTTATTTGTTATTGGTTATTGGTAACAACTGACAACTGGCAACTGGCAACTGACAACTGGCAACTGACAACTGACAACTGACAACTGCCAACTGCCAACTGACAACTGATACTTTATGACATTAACTGTGCGCGTAGTGGCCCCAGACAAAACTGTTTGGGATTCTAATGCTGAAGAAGTAATTTTGCCTAGTACCACAGGCCAATTGGGTATTTTGAGCGGTCACGCTCCGATGTTGACTGCTTTGGATACCGGAGTGATGCGCGTCCGTCCCGGTAAGGAATGGGTGTCTATTGCTCTGATGGGCGGCTTTGCAGAAATCCAAGAAAACCAGGTTACTATTCTGGTCAATGGCGCTGAAAAAGGCGAAACGATCGACAAAGAAGATGCTCGCAAGGCTTACACCGAAGCAGAAGCTCGTTTGGAAAAGTCGGCTAGCGGCAATTTGCAAGAGCAAATTCAAGCTAAGCAAGCAATCAAACGCGCGCGAGCTCGTTTCCAAGCTGCCGGCGGTACGCTTTAGCGATCGCGCGCGGGTAGGAACACGGCTTTTGTAGTAGGGACACAACAATGTTGTGTCCCTGCTGTTTTTCTAAGTTTTTTCCCTGCGGCCAGAGCTAAACTCCAGCCTCTAACAATAGCGATTGCATTGTTTCCCAAGATAACCCTTGCTGAAGATAGCGGGGGTTATTTGGATTGTACGGACTCTCCACGCGATCGACACTCACAATTTTTGCTTCCTCCGGTAAAACAGGAACCTCTGGATCGAAAGCAGTCGATCGCACCAAGGAGCTAGAAAAGCCTTTAAAAATAGCAATTTCGTCGAATTCGCCGTCAATTTCGACCTTGACAATTAAAACTTCATCAGATCTTTTTACCGTGTACTGTTCCAAGCGGCGATCCCTAGAGTCAGCCATAGCACCTATCACTTTAAACAAATTAGCTATAATATAGCTTAATTTTGCGGCTAATTTCAGGGACACACCGCCAAAATTTTATTTTTAACTAGACATTTTTTAACAGCCGGAAGTAAGCAGACACAATATAAATAGGATTTAAAAAAACGAGATTTTTTTTATCCTGCCAAACTACTTATACGATAGTTTATGATCCACACAAAGACTAAAATTCAACTATCATATTTCAGTAAAAAACATCTTAAAGGGTGCTTTTCTTGGGGATATTCACTGCTATTTGTGCTAGTTGTTTGCTTGACTTTAACTGTGGCAAGTTGCAAGTCAGAAGTCATAAATAACTCTACAGCCAAAACCCAAAATGCACCTTCAAACTTAACAAAAGTTGTCAGAATCGGGCATCAGCGTTTCGGAGCGCTGTTTTATCTCAAAGCTAAAGGCTCTTTGGAAACCCGTTTAGCAGAAATTGGGTGGTCTGTAGAATGGACGGAATTTGCCGCAGGGCCGCCAATTTTAGCAGCAATAGGAAAAGGAAACATCGATCTCGGTTATGCAGGAGTTGCGCCACCAATTTTTGCTCAATCAGACGGCGTACCTTTTGTTTATATTGCTAATGATTCAGCTTTACCGGGAAGCATTGGGATCGTAGTTCCTCAAGATTCTCCTATTCGGACTTTGGCGGATCTCAAAGGTAAGAAAATAGCAGCAACTAAGAAAACGGCCGGTCACTATTTGTTAATTCGGGCCTTAACTCAAGGCGGTTTGCAGTTAAAAGATGCCGAATTTGTCGATTTGCTGCCGGCAAAAGCTCGGGAAGCATTTGTGAGGGGCGAGGTTGATGCTTGGGCGATTTGGCAGCCGTTTCTCGCTCAGTTACAGGAAACTATGCCTGTTAATTTCTTGACAGATAGCGACGGGCTAATCAATGACAGAAACTTCTATTTGGCAAGTCGCTCTTTTGCTAGCGACTTTCCCGATATTGTTAAAATAGTTATGGGAGAAACGCGAAAAATGGCTGTTTGGATAACTAGGAATCCCGAACGAGCAGCGAGATTTATCAGCGCTCGAAGGGGAATAAAAAGAACAACAGCTAGAATACTAACTCAAAGTCGGAGCTACGATTTGCTGCCAATTCAAGACAGCGCTGTTGAAGAACAGCAGCGGATTTCTGAGATTTTCTTTCGCTTGGGACTACTTCCCGATCGCATTTGGATTGAAGATGCTATCTGGAAACAAAGATTAGATCTATAAAACCAGAAGTTAGGCAAAGGTATCGATAAATCAAAGGCGGCGATTTATCAAGTATGAAAAATGAAATTAGGTGTATCCTATAGAGTGAGTTCAAACTGTTAACTGGCAAAATCAAATGTCCTCAATTGCCAATCAACTGCGTTACGGTTTTGTCTCGATTGTTGTAGCTAGCGTATTGATGGCGGGAAGTACGTTAGCTTACCTCAGCTTTCGGGAACAGATAAAACAGACAAAACAACTTCAGTTCGAGCGATCGCAAGCTGCTGCTGTCCAAATTAGCGCTTATCTGGATAACTTGCAGCGCCAACTCAATTATTTGTCAGAATTGCGCGGTTTAACAGAATTTAATGCTGAAACTCAGCGCAGTCTTCTCGAAGGATTGGTGAACAGCAACAGCGCCTACGAAGTTGCGGGGATTTTTAACAGTCAAGGTCAAGTCGTACAGGCAATTTCGCCTTACGAACCATTTTCTATTTCTAGCTTGAGTTTAGCAGGTATTTCGGCAGATTCACCGATATTTTGGCGTACATTTAGGCAGGGTCAAAATTATGTTAGTCCAGTAGATGTCGATTTCAAAACAGCCGTAAATGTTGTTAATTTATCAGTCCCAATTCGCGACAGTAAAAATAGAATTGCTGGAGTATTATTTGCCAGAGTTAGTCTAAATTTTTTAACTCAAATTGTTTCCCGATCGCAAGTAGGAAAAACGGGATATAGCTATGTTTTGGATAACAGATCGGTGGTGATTTCGGAAACGGGAAGCAAGATTAATCCGTATTTACTGGAAGATTTGAGCGGGCGATCGTTTGTGGGAAAGTTATTCAAATTAGCTTTGGCTTCGGGGATGCAATCTCCGATAGTTTATCGAGGCTGGCGTGGGGAAGAAGTCATGGGCACGGGGGCGATCGTCCGCCAGGTGCAGTGGATGGTGGTGGTAGAGCTACCTACAGCCGAAGCTTATGCTCCCCTGCGATCGCTCGTAGCCGTCATGGGTGCAGTTACAATCGCCAGCGCCCTCGCCGCTGCGGGCTTGGGAGTTGCTTTTGCTCGATCGATCGCAAATCCCTTGAAAGCCCTCACATCCGCAGCTACTAAAATGACTAGCGGAATGTTGGAAACTCGGGTAGATATTGTGGCATCTAACGAACTAGGAAAATTAGCTGATGCTTTCAACATCATGGCAAGTCAATTGCAAGTATCTTTCACAAAACTAGAGGATCAAAATGCCCAATTGCAGCGACTAGATCAATTAAAAGACGAATTTTTAGCCAACACTTCTCACGAACTCCGCACTCCACTTAACGGCATTATCGGTTTAACAGAATCTTTAATCGACGGCGCTACAGGACAATTGCCACAACCAACTATTTCCAATCTAGAAATTATTGCATCTAGCGGTAGAAGACTGTCCAATCTCATCAACGACATTCTTGATTTCTCGAAGCTGAGACACAAAAACATTGAACTGCAAATAAAGCCCGTCGGCATCCGAGAAATTGTCGATATCGTAATGACTCTTTCTCAACCGCTAATTGGTACAAAAAACTTGCAGTTGATTAATTCAGTAAATCCCGACATTCCCCTAGTGGATGCCGATGAAAATCGGGTGCAACAAATTCTGTATAACTTAATCGGAAATGCGATTAAATTTACCGACACTGGTACTGTAGAAATTTCGGCAAATGCCATATCTTTGAATTTGCCAGATTTTTTTGAGCTAGAAAGTTCAGTAACTAGCCAGCTTCAATCTTTAATTGTCAGGTCAAAACTGCAAATTACTGTATCGGATAGCGGGATTGGCATTGCTGAAGATAAATTAGAAAGCATTTTTGAACTTTTTGAACAAGCAGACGGTTCCACTGCTAGAGAATACGGAGGAAGCGGTTTAGGTTTGGCAATTACCAAGAAGTTAGTCGAGCTGCACGGCGGCGAAATTAACGTATCTTCAGAACTAGGTATTGGTTCGCAGTTTACCTTTAGTTTGCCAGTTTCTCAAAATCAGTATATCGATAACCAGCAGTTGCCAGATACGGTGCTGGAGTGTTGGGTTTCCACAACTAACGAGCGCACTTTAATCACAAATGAAGCGGCAGAAATAACTTTTAATAATAACAGTTGCATCGAGGAGCGATGCCAGCAAGAAAACAGTTTAGTGAAAATCTTGATTGTAGATGACGAACCTGTGAATATTCAGGTATTGGTTAACAATTTACTTCGGGAAAACTATGCCATCGCCGAAGCTAGCAGCGGTAAAGAAGCTTTAGCTCTTGTAGACACAGGCTACAAGCCAGATTTAATCTTGCTAGATATCATGATGCCGCGGATGACTGGTTACGAAGTTTGCGAGAAAATACGGGAGAAATTCACGGCGATCGAAGTGCCAATCGTGATGCTAACAGCCCAAAATCAAGTATCTGATTTAGTGCAAGGTTTCAATGCAGGAGCAAATGATTTTTTAACTAAACCGTTTGTCAAAAATGAATTGTTAGCCAGAATTAAAACTCATATCCGTCTGGCAAAAATCAATGCAGCTTACGGTAGATTTGTCCCCCACGATTTTCTTCGTTTCTTGGGACACGAAAGTATTATTGATGTCGAACTAGGCGATCAAATTCAGAAGGAAATGACTGTTTTGTTTTCTGATATTCGCTCTTTTACGACTATCTCCGAAGCGATGACTCCCCAAGAAAATTTTAATTTTATCAACAGCTACCTCAGCCGAGTGAGTCCGGTTATTCGCGCTCACCAAGGTTTTATTGATAAATATATCGGCGATGCGATTATGGCGCTATTTCCTGAGTCTGCAGATGATGCTGTTCGGGCGGCGGTGGAAATGCAGAAACAAGTGATTATTTATAACCAGCACCGACAACTAAGCAATTACGCACCGATCGCGATCGGCATCGGTTTGCACGCGGGCACTTTAATGCTGGGTACGATTGGCGAGCAAGAACGGATGGAAAGTACGGTGATTGCTGATGCGGTGAATCTCGCTTCTCGTTTGGAAGGATTGACTAAGGTTTACGGCTCGGGAATTCTAGTTACTGAGTCAATTTTAGAGCGTTTGGGCGATCGAGAACAATATATGTACCGATTTGTCGATCGCGTCACAGTCAAAGGTAAAAAATCTGTCGTTGCGGTGTTTGAAATTTATGACGCAGAAACACAACATAGTATTGAACTAAAACAAGAAACTGCGGCCGCTTTTGAAAAAGGTTTGGAGCTTTATTTTGAGCAAAATTTTACTAAAGCCCAAAAATTATTTAAGAAGATTTGCGAAACAAATCCTCAAGATAAGTTAGCAGCAATCTACTGCCAGCGTTCTCTCAAAAATCGGATGTATGGAGTGCCAGAAGGATGGTCGGGGATAGAAGCTTTGGATGAAAAGTAGTAAAAGTATCATTAAGCTGAGGGCAGAAATTTTTATATTTTTATCTGGTTTTTTGTACCGGGTCTCGGTCATAATACATTCAGGTCAAAGTATTCGGATATAAAATTGGGAATTTTCCTGGAAGATAGGCTTTTAGCGGTGCTTTTGACTTCAAACTCGAATCTCCTGCTGAAAGCTATGTGAGAAATCAACTGGGTTAATCTGAAAAGTCACAGGTTTGACAACTATTCAGGAATACACCAAGAATCTGTCGTTCGTTGCGTAACTTTTATTCAAGTACAGAATAGTTTACAATACTTAATAGCGAAGCAGATTCCCTCCGATTATTAACTGTGTCTTTCAAGCTAAATTAATATTATGTCAACTCTTTATATCAAGCACTTAATTGCCAAAATTTCAGGAAAATCGACCCTGCAAACTGTGCTGATAGTTCCGTTTGTCTTGCAAGTATTTGCAGCGGTGGGAATTGTCGGATATTTATCATTTAAGAACTCTCAAAGAGCAGTAAACGACCTTGCCGATCAGTTGATGGGGGAGGTGAGCAATCGCATTGAGCAAAATTTGGTAACTTATTTACAAACTCCCCACCAAATGAATCAAAGCAAGCTGGATGCGGTGAAACTGGGTTTTGTTAATATGCAAGATTTGTCAGCTTGGGAAAAGTATCTGTGGCGGCAAGTACAGTTGTATCCTTATATTAATTTTACGTCGATCGCCAATCGAGATGGAGAATACCGCACTGGCGAAAAGACATCGGATGGAACTTTATTGATTAACGCATCCGGGCCCTCTACAAATTTTGTTTTTTATTCCTACAATACTAATGATTCGGGCGATCGCACGACAGTAGTAGCCAACGTCAAAAACTTCGACATCCGACAGCATCCTTCCTACACCTATGCGGCTCTAACAGCAAAATCAACTTGGAGTTCAGTTTATATATCCTTCCTAGAACCCACATTGATCCTTAGCGCTTTGCAACCAGTTTATAACAGCCAGAAAGAGCTAGAAGGAGTATTAATTGCTGCTTTGCGTATCGACAGTATCGGTCAATTTTTAAACAGCCTCAAAATAGGTAAATCCGGTCAAACTTTTATTATCGAAAGAAACGGTACGCTGCTGGCAACTTCCACACCGGAACAACCTTTCCGCACCCAAAACGGTAAAAAAGAACTGTTTAAAGTCACAGAAAGCAGCGATCCAGTCACACAAAATACAGCTAAATATTTAGAAACACACTTTCAAAACTTGCGCCAAATCACCAAATCGCAGCAACTAAGTTTTGAAATAAACGGCAAGCCACAATTTTTAAAAGTCCTACCATTCCAAGACGGCAAAAGTTTAGATTGGCTGATTGTCGTCGTAGTTCCCGAAGCTGACTTTATGGAACAAATTCATGCCGGAAACAGAACTACAATATTGCTATGTCTGGCCGCATTAGTGATGACTACTATGATAGGATTTATCACTTCTCGGTGGATTAGCCAACCTATTTTAAAATTAAAAGATGCAGCAATAGCGTTGTCTGAAGGACAATTTGACAAAACTGTCAAGCTCGATCGTGCCGACGAGTTAGGCATACTTGCCGCTGCTTTTAACAGCATGGCGGCACAACTACAAGCATCCTTTACAGCCTTAGAAACTAAAAATAGCGAATTAGAGCGACTGGACAAACTGAAAGACGAATTCTTAGCAAATACTTCCCACGAACTCCGCACTCCACTCAACGGCATTATTGGGATTGCAGAATCTTTAATAGACGGTGCTACCGGAAAACTCCCAGACTCAACAAATTTTAACTTAGGTTTGATTTCAGCTTCGGGAAAAAGATTGTCTACCTTAATTAACGATATTTTAGATTTTTCTCAGCTAAAACACAAAACCATAGAACTACAAATTAAATCCGTTGGTGTGAGAGAAATAGTCTCTGTAATTATTACCTTATCTCAGCCCTTAGCAAATCAAAAAAACTTACAGTTGATTAATTCAATCGATCCCGAATTGCCGCCCATAGCAGCCGACGAAAATCGGTTAGAGCAAATCCTTTACAACTTAATCGGCAATGCGATTAAATTTACCGAAAATGGCACAGTTGAAATTTCAGCAGAATTAGTAAATTGCAACGAACAATCACTGCTTAATTCCCAATTAGCCATTACTGTATCCGACACCGGCATTGGCATCCCCGAAGATAAATTAGAGCGAATTTTTGAATCCTTTGAACAAGCTGATGGTTCCACTGCTAGAGAATATGGCGGCACTGGTTTAGGGTTAGCTGTGGCCAAGCAATTAGTAGAATTGCACGGAGGTACAATTTCCGTATCTTCCACTGTAGGCATCGGTTCCCAATTTATCTTTACTTTGCCTGTATCTGAAACTCAGCCGGAATTTAGCAGCAAACAGCCGCCTTTAACCCAGGAATCTCGCATTTTAACAACTCCTGAATTAGCCCAGCAATCATCTATCATAAATTCTGGCTTGTCAGCCAATAGCAACTTCCCAGAAAACCAAAGAATAAAAATTTTGGTAGTCGATGATGAACCCATTAATATTCAGGTTATAACTAATAATCTTTCTTTAGAAAACTACGCCATCACTCAAGCTAGCAACGGCTTAGAAGCCTTAAATCTGATTGAATCAGGATTTAAGCCAGACTTAATTTTACTGGACGTAATGATGCCGCAGATGACTGGTTATGAAGTGTGCAGAGAAGTTCGCAAAAAATACTCGCCTTTAGAAATGCCGATTCTGATGCTGACAGCAAAAAATCAAACTGCCGACTTGGTAGAAGCTTTTAATTTAGAAGCCAATGATTATGTAACTAAACCTTTTATCAAAAAGGAGTTGTTGGCGAGAATTAATACGCAAATTCGTTTGGCAAAGCTGAATGCAGCTTACGGCAGGTTTGTGCCACAAGATTTTCTGAGTTTGCTGGAAAAACCGAGTATTATTGAAGTAAAATTAGGCGACAATCAGGAAAGAGATATGACAGTGCTGTTTGCTGATATTCGCTCGTTTACGTCGCTTTCAGAAATGATGACACCGCCAGAAAATTTTGCATTTATTAATAGTTATTTAGGAAAAGTTAGCCCTGCAATTAGGAGAAATAATGGGTTTATTGACAAATATATTGGAGATGCCGTCATGGCTTTGTTTTCTACATCTCCTGACGATGGTATACGAGCAGCAATTGATATGCAAGAAGAAGTGAATATTTTTAACCAGGAGCGCGAAAAAAATGGCTTGTTTCCGATCGCGATCGGCATTGGTTTGCACGCGGGAAATTTGATGCTGGGTACAATTGGCGAGCGAGAACGGATGGAAAGTACGGTGATTGCTGATGCGGTGAATCTCGCGTCTCGTTTGGAAGGATTGACTAAGATTTATGGCGCAAGAATTCTAGTTAGTGGTGCAATTATTGCTCGCCTAGAGGAGCCTGAAAAATATAAGTACCGATTTGTCGATCGCGTAACGGTGAAAGGAAAAACCAATGCTGTGTCAGTGTTTGAAATTTATGATACAGAAACAGAGAAAAGCATTGTACTCAAGCAGCAAACTGCGGATTTTTTTCAAGAAGCTCTCAATTTTTACTACCAGCAAAAATTTGTTGCTGCCCAAAAAATATTTGAGAATATTTTACAAATTAATCCTGACGATCGGGTAGCAATGCTGTATTTTAAACGCTCTCGCAAATATCGAATGTATGGAGCGCCGGATGGGTGGTCTGGGGTGGAAATTTCGAGGGAAAAATAGGGTGTTTTTTGACGGAAGAAGTTATTGGTTATTAGTTGTTGGTTGTTGGTTATTAGTTGTTAGTTGTTGGTTGTTAGTTGTTAGTTGTTGGTTGTTAGTTGTTAGTTGTTGGTTGTTAGTGGTTAGTTGTTGGTTGTTAGTGGTTAGTTGTTGGTTGTTAGTGGTTAGTTGTTGGTTGTTAGTGCTGTCCCCGCCGAGCTTTCCGTCCAATGTCATCAGGAAGAAGGAAGAAGGCTATAAGGGCTTCGCTTAGGGTGAAAAGAAGGAAGAGGGTAGAGGACAGACTTGATTCAACATTCCTCGATGCAGAACCTAATTATGTGAATTTCCAGGACATCATTGTGCAACACGGATTATTAGCATGAGCTACAATGCTTTTTATCAGGGAAATTGTCGCATTTGGTTTGGTGATTTCGATCGCATTACCGATCCAGCGTCGCTAATTTCGACTCAATTCGCGATCGGCAATTAGCTGGAACTATTATTAATTACGCTCAAAAGCAAGAATCAGCCGATTTGTGCAGTTTCTCTGAGAACCCAGGCGATTTACTATGTTATTGAAAAGTATTAGCAGATCGATCGCAAAATTTTACAGCAGCGTGCCCCTCCGTTTAGCGCTGACAGTGCCATTTGTCCTGCAAACTGTCGCCGCAGTCAGCCTAGTAGGATATTTGTCTTTCATTAACGGACAAAAAGCCGTTCAAGAATTGGTTAATAGCTTGCAGGCCGAAATTAGCGATCGCATCCAAGAGCACCTCACAAATTACTTAGAAAAACCTCACACCATCGCCCGACTCAATGCAGGTGCAGCACAACTCGGCAAGCTGCATCCAGCAGATTTGCAAGCAACACAGCGCTACTTTTGGCACGAGATGCAAATATTATCCTCGGTGCGAGCAATCTATTTAGGCAGTAAGCAAGGTGAATATATCGGAGTTCGCAGAGAAGCATCGGGACAATTAATTGCACAAATTACAGAAAACTTTCCTAGGCGTTCTTTCTATGGTTTAGATGGCCGAGGCAATCCCACTAATTTATTGAGTTACGAACCAAAATACGACGCGCGAACTCGTCCTTGGTACATCAGTGCAACCGCAGCAAATAAATTAGTTTGGACAGACATTTATACGTTTTTTCATGGAGATTTGGGAATCACAGCGGCTCAGCCTTGCTATGACGAGCGAGGTGAGTTTGTTGGAGTAATGGCAGTTGACATGATTTTGAGCCAAATTGGAAACTTTTTGGGAAACATGAAAATTAGCCGATCGGGTCAAACTTTCATTATGGAGCGATCGGGCGCTTTAGTGGGAAGTTCGACAAGCGAAAAACCCTACACCCTCGACACTGACGGCAAAGCTCGACGATTGCTAGCAATTGATAGCAAAAATACGTTAACTAACGCCACAGCTAAACACATCATTAGTAATTTCAATTTAAGCCAAGTTGAGCCGCCTCAAAAACTAGAATTTCAACTCGAAAATCAGCGGCATTTTGTACAGATATTGCCGTACAAAGACCCCAGCGGCATTGATTGGTTAGTCGTGATAGTGATTCCAGAAAACGATTTTATGGAAAAAATCAATGCTAGCACTGCTACCACTATTTTACTCTGCATGGCAGCGCTAATAGTAGCAACAATTATTGGTATTTTTACGGCTAGATCGATCGCGCGGCCAATTCTGGGGTTAAACGCAGCAGCCAAAAATATCGCCCGAGGAGAATGGGATCGGAAACTAGAGTTCGATCGCGCCGACGAAGTAGGAGAACTCGCCAAATCCTTCACCAGCATGGTATCTCAATTGCAAACATCCTTCGTCGCCCTCGAAAATAAAAATCAAGAATTGCAACAATTCGACAAACTAAAAGACGAATTTTTAGCCAACACCTCCCACGAATTCCGAACTCCCCTTAACGGAATGATTGGTATTGCCGAATCAATGATTGACGGCGCAGCCGGAACTTTATCAGAAATTCAGCAGCATAACCTCTCAATGATTGTTAGCAGCGGCAGGCGGCTCAACGAACTTGTTGACAATATTCTCGACTTTGCTCAACTCAAAAATCAAAAACTAGAATTGCAGTTTCGCAGTGTAGGAATTAAGTCAATTGTCGAAGTTGTACTAACTGTCAGCAAATTTTTAATCGGCACTAAAAACTTGCAGTTAATTAACAATATTCCTGCGGATTTGCCCTTAGCTTGGGCTGACGAAAACCGCTTGCAACAAATCCTTTACAACTTAATTGGCAATGCGATCAAATTCACGGATAGCGGCACTATAGAAATATCAGCAGAAATTGTAGCCACCGACGGTCAAAAATTCCTCCCAGTGCCCGCGTCAAATCGCCTGCCGCCAGACCCGAATTTTCAAATAGCTGTTACCGTTTCCGATACTGGAATAGGCATTCGGGGCGATCGGCTCGATCGCATTTTTGAGCCATTTGAACAAGGCGACGGTTCCACAGTCAGACAATACGGAGGAACCGGTTTAGGTTTAACAATATCCAAACAATTTGTCGAACTCCACGGCGGTAAAATCTACGCAGCATCGCAAGTCGGCATCGGTTCCCGCTTCACCTTTACCCTACCTTTTTCTACCGAACAAATTAATCCCAATCAAGCAGTAATAAATCCGCAAATAACAACCGAAACTAAAAATTTTCAACTCCCCAATAACATTTATCAAACTTATTTGTCCTGCGACTTAAATTTTTATAAACCAGCTCCTAATCCAGTAAATCAAGCCGCCGCGCTATTAAAAGTTGAACAATTTAAAATTATGATAGTTGACGACGATCCGATTAACCTGCAAGTTTTAAACAATCATCTTTCTCTGGAAAATTACAGCGTTATTCAGGCACCTAACGGGGAACAAGCCCTATCACTCCTCGAAGGCGGACAGCATTTTGACTTAATCATTCTCGACATCATGATGCCCAGAATGTCGGGTTATGAAGTCTGCGCCAAACTAAGGGAAAAATATCCCTCCCACGAGTTGCCAGTAGTGATGTTAACGGCGAAAAATCAAGTGTCAGATTTAATCATAGGATTTCAATTCGGCGCTAACGACTATCTAACCAAACCCTTCTCGAAAGACGAACTTTTAACCAGAATTAAGTCTCACATCAACTTATCGCAAACTAACAGCGCCTACGGGCGATTTTTCCCCGATGCTTTCTTAGAATTTTTGAAAAAAGAAAGCATTGTGGATATCGAATTAGGCAATCATGTCAGCAAAGAAATGGCAGTCATGTTTAGTGATATTCGCTCTTTTACCTCGCTTTCTGAAACTATGACACCACAGCAAAACTTTGACTTTGTTAATGCTTACTTGCGAGAAGTCAGTCCAACAATTAGAGAGAATCACGGCTTTATTGTCAAGTATTTAGGAGATGGAATGATGGCAGTTTTTCCAAACGGTGCTGACGATGCACTCAAAGGTGGAATTGCTAAACTGCAACAAGTTCACAAATATAATGTCTATCGGCTTCGCAGCGGATATCAACCGATTCAAGTAGGTGTAGGAGTTCATTTCGGTCAGATGATGGTGGGGATAGTCGGAGAAGCACAGAGAATGCAGGGAGATGCTTTTTCCGATCATGTCAATTTAGCCTCTCGTTTGGAAAGTCTCACTAAATTATATGGAGTATCGTTAATAATTTCTGATAAAGTTTTGGAAAATTTAACCGATCCCGAACAGTATCAAATCCGTTTTTTAGATAGAGTAATTGTCAAAGGCAAAAAAGAGGCAATTTCTATCTATGAAGTCCTCGACGGAGAAACCGAGTT
The DNA here is from genome assembly GCF_036700745.1 of Microcoleus sp. S36a_B3. Lineage (NCBI taxonomy): Bacteria > Bacillati > Cyanobacteriota > Cyanophyceae > Oscillatoriales > Microcoleaceae > Microcoleus > Microcoleus sp. S36a_B3. The sequence goes on from NZ_JAUBPN010000045.1 coordinate 20,388, forward strand.
AGTCAGGGAAATCAAGTTACAAACTCAGCCGGATTTTGAACGAGGTTTAGAACATTATTGCCGTCACGAATTTAAGGCCGGTCAAGTTTGTTTCGATCGAGTTTTAGCTGTTAATTGCGAAGACAAAACGGCTACCATGTATTTAGAGCGACTCAACCATTTGATAAAAAATGGCGTTCCTGAAAATTGGTCTGGGGTTTGGACTTTAACTCAGAAATGATTTGGTAGTGTCGGTAGATAGTAGATTTGCGACTTTCAAACAACTTGAGAATTGAGTCAACGACAATTTTTGTAACTATCGGGTTAAAATCGGTAATAAACTCATCTGCTTCGAGATTTTGCTTAAACAATTCCTTGGCTCGATCGCACTGATAGCACATTTCGTCAAAGCCGACAATTTTTACTACAAACGTCGCCAGCGGAGAGTGTTCTAAATCGCTATTAGAATTGCTTTTAGCCCTACCATTTTCTAATAAATTTAATACTTCCGATTCTAAACTATTTTTAGGGTTATAAGGTTTCTCGATTTCTGGAAAAAAGCTTTCCAGGCGCACGCCTCCGACAGTTCTATCTGGAAGTTCTCCCATCATCATCGCCAGAGAAACGTCGATTCCCAAACTCGAAGAAAGAGCTTCTAGCAGAGCGATAGCAGCTAGTTTGCAGCCCAAATAAAGCTTGGCAATTTCCAGGTTGTATCTAGCAGTAGTTTCCCAACGCTGATAGGTGCGATCGTCGGGACATCCCTCAAACTGCCGAAAAATCACCTCTGGCTGGAGATAACTCAGAAAACCCTCCATTTTCAGGATAGCAATTCGATAGTCGCGAACCGTGTAAAAACCGCAGCAGGTGAGGTTGTGATTGGTTTCCGGCAGTAAATTCCAGGTATTTGCCAAAAAATGGGCTGAACTCTGGTGAGAAAAACTGATTACATCCCGGTTAGAAATGCGTACAGCTTTTTTTATAGTTTCCCGCATTTCCTCGTCAGTCAAACTGAGGTTAAACAGGCTATTTATTGCTTGCAAGCGGTCGTAAAGACGCTGGCTGACTGTTACTCTTCCCTCGGCGGGGCGAAACGGAATTGTAGCTTCAATGCAGGCTGCAATTTGAAGCAATTGCTCGCGTTTGAGAAATGGTTCTAGAGCTTTTGCTGCTACCAAAGCGCTGAGAAATTCGTTTTGTCCTGAGAAGGGGTTGAGCACTTCTCCGGGTACAAAACCGAATACCTGCATTACCATCTCGAAGGTAGCATCTGCCGACAGTTCAGATTGCTCTCGAATTTGTAGCTGTTTGTTGACTTCTTTTGTTACCGGAGTGATGTAGTAGCTGACGTTAAAGTTAATACTGCGATCGACTTGCACGTAGACGATATCGTGAAATAAAGCGGCCAAAATCTCGATCGCGTCTTCTTTTCCCCCTACCTCAAAAATATGTTCGGGAGTGTGAAAAAAACGCCACGATCCTGTCATCGGCTGAACTATCAGTTCGGCAATCCGAGCGAGTTCAGTTGGTTCTACTTCTGCGTTTAGGCGGTCGATCGCCCAAATCAGCTTTTCTAAGCACTGTAAATATGCTTCTTTGCTATCCATCACAGTCTTTTCCAATAACATTGATGTCAGTCAATTTGAGATTTGAGATAATTCGACTTCGCCCTACAAGTTTGAGATTTACTTGCAACCGGAGCAGGAACTCTTCGTCTAAAATTTTTAGATATCCACAACAGGAGTACGTGGTACGGTATCAAATTTTTAGCGGTATCACCACGTCAGCCACCCTCTTGTTAGTTGAATTTTTCGTATATGCGATTTTTTTGAGTAGGAGATTTTGACTTTTTTGTTGAAGATTTTAGCTGAAATGGAGGAGACAAATATTTGCTTTAAATCTACTTAATTTCCAGTAGCTGACCTCCCCTGTTTGCCAATTTTAATTAATACAAAGTATGACAAGTAAATTACATAAATTGCTAAACCTGTCATACCCAACAATCCCAAAAATTGAGGTGTGAGATTAGGGTGAAACATCTGCTTGTACAGCCAAGGCGGGTCTAACCAAATGCGGCAAAAAGGTTCGTCAATTACTTGAATTTGAGATTTAAAGGCACAGTTTAAGAAGGCAATTTGAGCTAGAGCGCCCAAACCGCTGAAAACAGTAATCGCCCACCGCCAAGCTGTAAAGGCGAGCTTCAAAGGTGATTGAGGCCGATCGGCAATTTCGTCGTTTAAATCCTGCCAGAACCACAGACAAGCAGGAATCAAGGCTCTCGCTATCACTGACGAGACAAAGCTCACAGGCAGAGCAGCCATCATCAGGTAAAGTGTAATTGCCAACAAACTGGCTACCCGCCAATAAATCACCAACAAACGGGCGATCGCATCAGCTTTGTCAAAAACAGCCCAAATCAGCACTACGAGCGGGATCGAAATGGTTAATAGCACAGACAAGCGGTAATCCATCCACACAAGTGGTTGAAACCAAGGTCCTGTGGCTGCCAATAAAAGACTTAACATCTTTGGTAAAATATACTCACTTATTTGTGACAAATTCTACTATACAAATGCTCAAAAGTCAGGGATAAGATAAGACGGCGGTTGAAACGAGGTTTACAAAAACTTTCGTTGGTGGCTCGACAGCTTCGCCGAACGTCCTCGGCATATCCCAAAATATAACCTAATTTTAATCGTCTTGTCTTCAACCTCTACCAGGTTGGTAAAGTCTCCTCTAGACGCGGTTTCAACCACCGGGTATTCTTGGGGAGTTGACTAAATACTTGCTATAGATGAAGTCCTAGCTCTCCTTTACAAGGTTTTTTGGGAGGGAGTTATGTATAGCACTTATTTGGCAAAAAGGTATAGTTAATCAAGCTATAAAAGAATCCCGCACCAAAATGTAGTTTTTGGTGCGGGAGGGAAGACAAGGAGCTAAATTGCTCGTTTATTCGTCGTAGATGCGGCATTCAGCAGCGTCAGGGTTGTCATCGCAATATTTTTCAAAGGAATTTTTAGGTTTGACTTGCTTTTGGTGGGAAGCTTCTGCTTGCAGTTCTTCAACTGCGTCCCACGCTGCGGCGCATTCGCCCGAAGTTGCGCCCTTGACGTCACAGACGGTACGAGCGCTTTCTAGTTCTTCTTCAATTTGTTCTTGGATGTTGCCTGCGGGTGTTGTTGTCATAAATTTCTTGAGTAAGAAAGGTTTTCTTTTTTGGATGTGAGCTTGTGTTCGATTTGCAGTTTCAGTCTGGCGACCTCAGCTAATACTAGCTTGAGATGTGCTGATGTTGCAGCCCGATCAAACCCATCCATAAACTGCGATCGCAGCAGCCGTCTCTACTTCCTGTTTTATTTTAGCCGATCGGCGGATTTTAGTTCACAGGCATCAATGCAGGTCGAGCCCACCTGACTTTTGATGAAAACATTACAGGAAATTGTCGTGTCAAACTGTATTGAGCTTGATCTTTTAAGATTTAGCTGAAGACGGAATTTAACACTAAACAGATTGATTTAAGACTCATGTTAACTTATGTTAACACAAGAACGGCGATCGGGGGAGAGTCGATCAACCAACAATAGCGTCCCGCCAGAGGCAAGTTCCGGTTAGCCTAATGTATAGACATAGTTTTATAGAGATTTTCGCCCTATGGACAAGCAAAACCAAATGCAATGGGTCAGCGCCTTATCAACCCGTCCGTCTTTGGAATCAGCCTTGAAAGAAGTTGTAGAAAAAGCCGATCGCGAATTAGAAGGCCCGGCCGATTTAGCGCTGATTTTTATCTCGTCTGCCTTTGCCAGCGAGTATTCTCGGCTGATGCCTTTACTCAAAGAATTACTGCCAGTGCCTGCGATTCTCGGCTGCGGCGGGGGAGGGGTCATCGGTACCGGTCGAGGCGGTGAGACCGAAGAAGTGGAGGGTTCTCCAGCAGTCAGTCTCTGTCTTGCCCGCTTGCCTGGAGTGAGCGTCAGAACATTTCACGTCGGTGCAGAGGAACTGCCGGACTTAGACAGTCCGCCGGATACTTGGGTGGATTTGTTGGGCGTGCCGGCCCGCGAAGAACCGCAGTTTATCATTTTGGCCGACCCCTTTTCGGCAAAAATTAACGATTTGCTGCAAGGGCTAGATTATGCCTATCCGGGTGCACCGAAGGTAGGGGGACTCGCCGGCGGCGACGGTGCGGGCAGGGGCGCGGCGCTGTTTTGCGACTATCAGCTTTACCGAGAAGGAACGGTGGGAGTGGCTTTGAGCGGAAATATAGTTCTAGAAACGATTGTCGCTCAAGGCTGCAGACCGATCGGGCATCCTTATCGGGTGACGGAAGGAGAGCGCAATATTGTGCTCAAACTCGAAGAACAAACCGACGATATCGGCAGCGGGGGCATCGAGCGATCGCCCTTAGAGGCCCTGCGAGAGTTAGTTCAAACTTTGAGCGAAGCAGACCGAGAATTAGCGCAGCACTCGTTATTTGTCGGCTTAGTCAGCGATGAATTCAAGTTTAAATTAGAGCCCGGAGATTTTTTAATCCGAAATTTGTTAGGGGTAGATCCGAAAGTGGGAGCAATTGCGATCGGCGATCGAGTCCGTCCCGGACAGCGCATCCAATTCCACCTGCGGGACGCGCGCACCTCCGCAGAAGACCTAGAACTGCTGCTCGATCGCTATCAGCGGGATGCTGAGTACAGGGGTACATCTAGCGCAGGTGCATTGATGTTCTCTTGTCTGGGGCGCGGCGAAGGGCTTTACGGACAATCGAACTTTGACTCGAAACTGTTCGGCAGGTACATCAAAAACATTCCCCTGAGCGGCTTTTTCTGCAACGGCGAAATCGGCCCCGTGGGCGGCAGCACATTTCTGCACGGCTACACCTCCGTTTTCGGGATTTGCCGCCAAAATTCATAATCTTGTTGACGGTTGACGGTTGACGGTTGACTGTTAACGGTTGACGGTTGACGGTTGACGGTTGACGGTTGACGGTTGACGGTTGACAACTAAGGAATGAAAAATAAATAAGGTGACTAATAGAGCAATAGTTTACCTTGGATCAAGGCTTCTGGGGTTGAATTATGCAAGTTGTTTATTTTTCATTCCTAACAAATTAACAACTAACAACTAAGCTGCTACGCAGCTAAACCGGATAAAATAGCATTGCCTTTGTTTTTGATTTTTCGATCCCATTTAATAACCATTTCTCCTTCATTTAATAATTTATGTAGCAAATCAGACAATTCTTATACTGACTTAAACAGTCGATGTGCTATATATTCTTTTGCTGAATACCATACCAATTCAATCAAATTATAATCGGGGCTGTAAGGCGGCAAAAATTCTAAAATAATCTGAGGCATTTCGGCTGAGATTTGGCTCAAAATATCTTTCTTTTTATTAAAACTCGCATTGTCTAAAATGATTACAATCTTCATTCCAGATTCGGCAAAGTTTTCAGTTTGATTGCCCAGTTCTCTCCACTCTTGAACTATCGAATCATTTAAAGCATTAATTTGCTCATAAAATGTATTCGAGTCTCCTCTTTTTATCACAAAATTTAACCTTTTTTTGTCATAATATCTCAACCCAGCCATGATATTTACTCTGCCTCTTTCCCTTTGATATGTAATTTTTTTTCGACTACCTTTTTTACCCCAATTTTTTCTTCTTATCACTCGTAAACTGAATCCACTCTCACGCCCTTTACCATACCTGTAAAAGCTCTGGTGTTTGTTTAGTTATTCTTAAATACTCCGATAATTTCTGTTTAAATACTTCTTTTTCAAGGGGATTCTGTTTGGATTTTAAGCTGTATTTAGCCCAAATGTAAACGTATTTTTTTTATGTAATATCCGGGATATTTGGGAACCACTCAATTTAATTCCTGTGACTTTTTCTAAATATTTTGCTAATCTGGCTGCCGTCCATCTCCCAAATTCATATCCATATTCTTCCGGAGCTTTATCGATTGTATCTATCAATATTTGTTCATACTCTGGAGTGACTTTGCGAAAATTTCCTGGGCTTCTTTTATCTAAAAAACTATCCAAATTATCCGGATCGCCATGAACTGACCAATAAGCCACTGTTGTGTAAGCAATTTCCATAAATTCACTAATTTCTTGATAAGTTTTTCCGTCATTAATTAGCAATAAAATGAGAACCTTTTCCCTCATGTAATTATCATCAGACTCTTTTAGTATTTTAATAAGTCTCTATTTTTTATTTTGAGATAGATGGTTTTGAGCTGGCATATATTACAACTAATTATCCCTTAATTTATATTTATATTATACAGTATAGCTGCGTATCAGCTTACAGCACTTCCGGGTGTTATGAGGTACAATAAAAATAGATTAAAAAATACACCAATGAAAGCATATTCAGTAGATTTACCAACAAAAATAGTAGCAGCCCATCAAGATCAGAAGCTGTCGATTAGAAAAACAGCAGCGATATTTTCCGTTAGTAAAAGCTTAGTTCCAAAACTGGTCAAGCAACAAAAAATCGAGGGGAATTTACAGCCGAAATCCAGGGGTAAACCGAGATACAGTCATTTGAATAATTCCACAGCTTCTTTGAGGGAAATAGTGGCAGCACATCCCGATGCAACCTTACTAGAATTGTGTGAGTTATTTGCCCAGAAGACTGGAAATTGGGTGGGTAGAACAGCCATGTGTAACGCCTTACAAAAATTGGGATTAAATCGTAAAAAAAAACAGTGAGC
>NZ_JAUBPN010000046.1:0-25562 GCF_036700745.1 Microcoleus sp. S36a_B3
ATTTTTGATTCAGATTCCAATAACTTTTGTAGCGAGGCGAGCCTCGCGTCCCTCTTCCAAAACTGTCCGAAGTATTGATTGATCCCTGAAACAGCATTACTATCGTGTCGGTACTCTAAATCCTTTTTCGACAAACTTGCCATAGCAATGATTGACTCCGTTGATGGGTAGTCTATAATCAACATATCACAGTGACAGAACTCAAATGTTTGGATGCCAGCAAATACTACTCAAGCCTGACAAAGACCTCAAGGCAGTTTTAGAATATATTTGTCAACAATCGAACAAACTGCACAATTGTGCGGTCTACTACGCTCGCCACATATACTTCAAAGCTGATACTTACGTGCGTCCGTTTGACATAATCAACGCATTAAAGCGCAATCCTCATTACGGAGCTTTATGCGCTCAAGCCGCTCAACAGACTTGTGGTGCTGTTGGTGAATCAGTAAAATCGTTCAAGGGATTAATCAAATTGTTTTGGGAAGGCCAGCTTGAATTCAAGCCAAGATTCCCCAGTTACCGTACTCCTGGCGGATTTCATTTAATAGCGTATCCGAAGCAAGCGCTTGGAAAAAAGTTGATTGACGGTCAAGTTTCAATTCCTCTCGGCCAAAAAGTAAAAGCTTGGTTTGGACTGAAGAATTTTCAAGTCCGAATGCCTACTAATTTGAACTATGCCGATATTCAAGAAATTAGAATTCTCCCCAGGAATGGCTGTTTTTACGCCGAGTTCGTTTACAAAGTGTCCAGCGTCCAAGCTGTCACAGAGAATCAAAAAGCTTTAGGTATCGATCACGGTGTTGATAACTGGCTTACTTGTGTCAGTAACTCAGGGACAAGTTTTATTATTGATGGCAAGCACTTGAAGTCGGTCAATCAATGGTACAACAAGCGGGTAGCGATTTTGATGGATGGCAAACATAATGGTTTTTGGTCGCATCAATTAGCGCGATTGACCGAAAAACGAAATCGGCAAATGCGCGATGCCGTGAATAAAGCAGCTCGTTTAGTAGTCAATCACTGCATTAAGAACAAAATCGGTGTTATCGTTTTTGGGGGGAATAAAGGGCAGAAAAATTCTGCCAATATGGGCAAAAAGACCAACCAGAATTTTGTCCAAATCCCTACAGCAAGATTAAAAAATCGAATCGCTCAACTGTGCGAGCAGTACGGCATTCAGTTTTTTGAGACTGAAGAAAGTTACACGTCTAAAGCATCTTTGGTAGACCGTGATTTTCTACCTGCAATTGGTGAAAAACCCGATGGGTGGAAGGAAACGGGCAGACGTGTAAAACGCGGTTTGTACCGGACGGGTGCAAAAAATTGGTATATCAATGCTGACTGCAACGCCGCAGGCAACATTTTGAGAAAAGTAGCGATAATGTTAGGGCTTGACCTTGACGGAGTTGGTAGGGGTGAATTGACAGCACCTTCAAGAATTGCCTTTTGGTAGTTTCTTTAGAATCTCCGTGCGTTTTACGCCGGAGAGTGTCAAAATGTACAAATCTCGAAAGCATAATTTTAATCGATAGCTGAAACTGAATATGAAGTTAACAAAATTTGTATCGATCGCCATTGCCCTGTTTGTTGGATCGAGCGCCAGCATATTATCTAGCAACAGTAAAGCATTGGGGGCAGAAAAAGTTGTCCTGACATTTGGCCCGATCGCACAAACCATCAATATCAGCGACTTAGAAAACTTTGCTAAAAACGGCACGACGACACCAACCATCAAACAAATTATCGGGTTCTCCAAAATGGACCCACAAGTGCTGCAGGGATTGATGAGTCTAGAAATCGGTTTAAAGCCCGCTATTCTGGCGAGGGTAGTTTACAGTACCCCAGGAGAAAAAATTACGGACGAAATCGGTCAAGCAATTCGGACTCACCGCCGCACAGAAAGCGGCAAAGCCCTGCGGGCGGCGGTGATTCTGGCATCCGGCGACGACGGTAGGCTGTCGCTGCTAGAAATCCTGAAAAAGTATCCTCTGCCGGAGGTTTACGTAGATGTTGCCAGCCTTGCGGCCACAGTTGGGAAAGTTCAGGGTTTGGTGGGGAACGTGCAAAGCCTGCTGCAAGAGTCGATGCGCGAGACAACTCGGACAACTCGCACCCAAACTCCGATCGCACCTCGTCCCAGCCTTCCGCCAACAACTTCGCCTCCGGCACGTCGTCCCGCACCCGTACCCCTACCAGCACCTGCACCACAGCCTGCGAACCCTGTCAGAGGGCTTTGGTAAGAAACGAAAATTTAATAATTTAAGAATCTCCTACAGTCTTCTCTCTTGTAAGTTTCCAGAGCAAAGGAGGCAGAGTATCGCCTATCTGCATTACCAGGCTCTGCCTGGTAACGAGCAAACGAGCAACGAGCAAATGGGGACTTGGATTCGGAACGATCGAGCCAATTGGATTTTGGGCGATCGCAATCATTTTTTCTTCAGCAACTTTTTAAGCAACTTAGGAACCTCCGAAGGCCGAGCCGCCACGGGTATTTCCGCCTCTTCAAAGGCAGCCATTTTGTTATCGGCCTTAATTCCAAAGGCTTTCTGGGCTGCGGCGCGAGAACTGATCAAAATGCCGGCGTGCCCCAAAGACGGGGCCTTCGGAACGTAGTGTCCGGCGAGATAAGCAACTACGGGTTTGTCTATTGCCGAAGCGATGTAAGAAGCTGCAGCTTGTTCGCTCCAGCCGCCCGCTTCTCCCACCAACACTATCGCCTCCGTACAGTCGTCTTCGTCCAAAATTTGCAGCCACTGCATAAACGACGAACCCAGAATCGCGTCGCAACCAATACAAACCGCCATCGACTGCCCCAATCCTGCCCCAGTCAGTTCGAGAGCAATTTCGTAAGTCAAAGTGCTGCTGCGGCTGATGACCCCGATCGAACCGGGAGTGTAGAATTCTTTGGGATGAGTGCCCAATAGCAGTTTGTCGGGGACAATAATCCCCGGACTGTTTGGCCCGATTAACAAAGTTTCGGTGGCCTCTGCTTTTCTGACTAAGCGCACCATATCCAGAGGAGGCACTCCCCCGGTGACGATCGCGATTTGCCGAATTCCTGCGGCGATCGCTTCTTGAGCCGCATCCAGCACCGCATAACGGTCTACCAAAATTACCGCAGTGTCAACGTTACCCACTGCCGCCACGGCTTGTTCTACCAAATCAAAAATCGGAATTCCCTCCACCTCCTGCCCGCCTTTACCGGGACTGACACCGGCGACTACATTAGTGCCGTATGCTTTCATCATCAGGGCGGTGCGGGTTGAGGCTGGAGATTCTGTAATGCCCTGTACTAGGACTTTGCTTTCAGGAGTTAAATTCATTTTTTGCCATTTGACAGTCCATAACTCTCGTCTTTTGCCGATCGACTGCCGCTACTTGGCCGAGGCTACAGAAGCGGCCGCAGCCCGATCCAAACTGCTAACTAGCTGCACCGGCAACTCTCCCAAACGCTTTTTTACAGCATCAGAATCGATATCTACCAGACGCAGCACAACTTGGATGTGGCGGTTGGCGCGAGCTTTCCGTTCCAAATAGCCGGCTACTGCGGCGGTGATTTCCTCAGTTTTGGAGGCGCGGGCCAAAATATTGACCAGTATCACCTTAACGTTTTTATTTTGAGCGACTAAATCCAGGGCTAATTCCGCGCGATCGCGCAGGGCATTTGCTGTATCGTAGGGGTTTAGAGAACCCATATTCACAAAATTAGCTGGTTTTCCTCCTTGGTGGGCTACAGCATCCAAAGTTGCCATTGTCAGGCCCATTCCGTTGCACAAAATCCCGATATTCCCATCTAGTTCGATTAATTGCAAAGATTCGGAATTCGAGATTGGGGATTGAGATTTTGCATCAAACTCCGGCGAGTGCTGGGCCGGAGAGTGAGAATTGTGGCTCGCGCCCGCATGGGGATTTCTCCTGTTTCCTACGAACCCGCTGCTTTGGTTCTTACCCGAGAGTGCGGCCAAGTCTGGATGCCGCCCCAAAGCATCGTCATTGGCGCTGACTTTACCATCTAAAGCCATTACCTCTCCCGTAGGACTGATGCCGAGAGGATTGATTTCTACTAAATCTAAATCTTTTTCGACAAACAGTCGGTACATTTTCTCGACGATCGCGCTCACCGATTGAATCAAGTCTCCCTGCAATCCCATTTTCAGCATCAAACGCCGCGCGTAGAATGGCGAAAATTCTTGGTCTACCGCAACTTGCTGCATTTTGTCGATCGACCCTTCAACATCCATACCTCCTTCTCTCGAACCCAGAAGTACCGGGCGTCGCGCTACGGGGTCTAGGAGTACCGCCAAGTACAATTCTTGGTCAGCGTTGTACTTAGCTTCGGCCAGCAGGACTTGGGGATATTCAGACTCGATCGGCAAATTAAAAATTGTTTGAGCAGCAGCAACTGCATCGATCGTATTTTCCACAAATTTAATACCACCCGCCCGGCCTCGTCCCCCAGCGCGCACTTGCGACTTGAGTACAACTGGGTAGGGAATTTTCAGTCCCTTGAGGTCGGCGGGATTATCAATCCGTTGTGATGGCAAAATCGGAATTGCCATCTGACGGAATAAAGATTTAGCTTGATACTCTAACAAATCCATTTTTAATAACGGGTGATATCATGTCCGGTCGATCGTCCTAACAAAAACGGAGCGCGCGTGCGTCCTGGCATTGGCTCCCGGATTGCGGACTTCAGTCCGCAATCCGGGAGCCAATTTTATCGTTGTGAATCCACCGGATGCGATATGACTGGTAGTTGGCAACAAGCAATTCGCCGTAATTGGCAATTCATAATTATTAGATAATAATTGGCTTTTTGTCAAGTCAAAATTCAAATATTCTGGCTTTTAACTTTTATTTTTCAACTTTTGTATAGCCGATTACTTATTCGCAACAGATCGCCCATCGCCGATTATTTAATCGGTTTTGGAGTGTTTTTGGCGATCGATAAATTGCCAAATTTCACTGTCCGATCGGGCGGCGATATATAACCTTCGCAAAAAAAAAGATGTTCCGCAACCGATTTGCACTTGCCGTCAGTCGATTTTAAATACTTCGGCTTCTCTAGTCATTAGTCATTAGTCATTAGTCATTGGTCATTAGTCATTGGTCATTAGTCATTAGACCTCTTGCAAAATAATTTTATGCTATAATAAAGGGTTTGGCTTAAGTGAAGCAGATTGCAGGTTATATCAGCACTTTACAATTATGAGTTAGCTCTGGGGTCTAAAACTTAAAACCTTTAATTATAAAATATTTTTTTTTGTAAGAGGTCTATTTTTGCAAGAGGTCTATTAGTCATTGGTCATTAGTCATTAGGCAGAAGAAGGAAAAACGAAGAAGGAAGAAGAAAGAAGAGATATAGCGGTTCTCATAAAAGTGAGGTATGCTTTTAGGCCCGATGCTTTTAGGCCCGATGCTTTTAGGCCCGATGCCCTATTAAATGGATTTACTTAGCAGCCCCTTGATGGACAGTTTTGACCCATTTTAGCCGCTTGGGACGCACCGCAATCCGAGCCGTCACAGTCCCTACCAGCAGCCAGTGCAACATATACACAGTACCCCGTAGCGTTTGCAGGAAGGTGACAAAAACTCTTTTCACCTCAAATTTCGTCTCTTTGCGAGTGCGACGCAAACCGACAAACATTCCCACCAGCGACAAGGTAAGGGTCATAAAAGTTATGGGACTGGCTAGAGGCATCCGGCGCAGCGCAATTGACATCAAAAAGTCGGGTAGCGCTACTGTGGGCAAGAAATATTGGGATACCCAAAATCCAAATAAATCCCAAGTTTTCCCGATTCCCATGCGGTTTTGCAAAATTAGCTGCCAGTAGTCAAGATAGCGCTGATAGCCGCCTTCTGCCCAGCGATTGCGCTGGTGCCACAGAGCCCTAGCGTTGGTGACTCCTTCTTCTAACACGGCTGGGAAAGGCAAAAATTCAATGTCCCACTGGTCTAGGTGCAGCCTTACGGTCAAATCTAGATCGTCGGTAATCGTTTCCTCGTTCCAGCCGCCGCAGCTTTCTAAGGCGGTGCGGCGCATGAATTGGCCGTTACCGCGCAATTCTCCAATGCCGCCGATCGCAGTCCGTTGCTGCTGGAAAAAACTGTCGAGAGCCATTTCTGCTTCTTGGCCGCGAGTCCACACATTCACCGCAGCATTGGCGATGGCTTTTCTGACTTGCACCGCCCCTACTTGTTCTCGATCGAATACCGGCAGCACCCGGCGCAGCAAATCCGGCGTTACCGTCGCGTCGGCGTCAAATATTCCCACAAATTCGCCGCGAGTCAGCGGCAAGACTTGATTTAGGGCTCCCGATTTGCCGCCACTGGCATTGGCTCCTCTGCGAAATACTTTAAGTTGCGGGTATTTTTTGGTTAGCTGTTCCAATACCAGCGGTGTGCCGTCGCTGCTGCGATCGTCGATCGCCCAAAGTTCGTAACGGTCGATCGGATAATCTAAATTGCAGATTGATTCTACCAATCGGGCAATCACCGCTTCCTCATTTTTCGCCGCCACCAGCAGCGAGACATAAGGCCAATCTTCTCGACTTTCATCTGAAAGAGGAGGGAGTGCGGGTTTGGGCCCGGCAAACAAAACTCGCAGCGCTTGCATCCACAGCAGCCCCGTCAACCCCCACACTACCCACGCACCCCAGGAAATCAAGTGCAGGGCGATCGTCCCTCCCCAAACCGCAGTCAGCACTACCGCAGCTTTTGCTCGCCTTCCCCGGTAAAGATTTTGAGGAAAAGACGGAGATCCCGGCACAGACACCGCCACCGGGATCTCTGATGAAGTTTCCGCGTCAAACACCCTGTCCCCCATGTCTGGTATGGCAAATATTTTGCTTGCCTTCGAGTTCGAGGTCAAACTATTGAGCTCTTCTCTAGCTAAATCAGGGATTTCCAAGTTAAGCTCGGTGCGAGCATCGTTTTCTGGCCAAGAACTCTCCTGCATAGGTTACTTGATTAAACAACCAATAGTTTTTGATTTTATAGATAAGTATTTACTGTATCAGTTTCTGGGCTTTTGTCGAAAGCAGACGCTGGCACGCTTGCAGGAAAACCCGCTGCTGGTTTGACCCGCCCAAAAACGGATACTGTCGTGCCACGTACAGGAGTTTTTCGCTATCCCAAATTTTCAACCCCTGTTCGAGCCTGCTGATTCAGGGCGCTGCAAGTAAATCTAAAATCTAAAACTCGTAAGCTCGCGAAGCCGAAGTATCTAAAATCTAAAATTGACTAGCTTTTGCTTGCGCTTAGCCTAGAATATCTGCTAGTTTTTGCAGAGCAGCTCAACTAATCTGCTAGTAGTAATTATCAGGATGTGGAAATATGTTTCTTCCTCAACTGAAGCCAGCCGACGACAAAGAAGTGAAAGTCTACGCTCCTTTCTGTCAGGAGCCCCGGCGCAAGTTTTTGCCGCACGCTATCGGTCTCTACAAGCTCAAAAGCTTGGAGGGGGCCCGAAAAATTGACGGCGGCGAGGACGTGCCGTTTGTCGCTAGTTGGAATATTCCGTCGCTGCCGATCGATTTGACCCGCTGTCGGGTGTTGTTTGACGGCAATGCTGAACTCAGCTACGAAGTAACGATGCAAAGCTCTGAATTTGTCACTTGTTTAATTGAGGTACTTTTGACTTTTCAGCGGACTCGTACTAACGTCGATTTTTCTAAAACGTTTTACCGCAAGCTGATGCGAATGGATGATTAACTTTCCCCGCGCCGGCAATCCCGAAAGCCTGGAATTGAATGGCGCTATAACTGGCGCACCAATCGTGTAATGCTACTACTGACGGCGACATTACACGATCGGTGCGCCACTTCTATTATTGATGCTCAATAGAACCGCTATATCGTTTCCCGTTGCATCGGAATAATAAAATCGAGTCAACAGTCAGTAGGGGCGGTGGATGGTGCGGGCCCGCCCTCTTAACTTAACAGTCAACAGTCAACAGTCAACAGTCATGTATGAGTGCAACCGGAATTGATATGAGTTCTTGCATTGTTCTCCATCACCTCTTTTGTAGTGCTAGGAAGTGCGATCGCGAGCGTCCGATTTCCTTTGACTTTTTCCCGTCGCTTGCTGAGAATCTAACACAGTAGCCTTAGCCAAGGGAACTCAACCTACAGCCCAAAAAGTCCGATCGCTCACTTGTCGCCCGCCTTTGCGCTACCGAAATGCCAGCCCACCCACCACCAAATTGATGTATTTTTGATTTGATCGCCGTCATAAATAATGTCTAATTTCCGCAACAAATTGGGTAATTTTTCGCTGTTACAAAAACTCTTTCCAATAAAATTATCAGCAATAAATATATCTTTTGTTGTATTTTTAAACAAATGTAATGCTATTGATTACGCATTAGTAATTTACTTTCAATAGTCAGTATTGTAGAGTTTTTGCTTGACTGAATATGACTATAAAAGGCTAGAGATAAACATATTTTATCCGTAAATTATGGCGAAACGTGGCTGTAATGTTAATGGGAAAAAGGTAAGGGGGGAAACGGTAAGAAAGCAATCGATCGCCCTTGACGCAACTCTGTTGAGAACCGCTCTGGGAAAAAACTGGTGTGAAAAACTAAGGATGTCAAAGAATGCGGACAAAAGAGTTGCGAACACATGAATAACAAATTTAATTAAAAAAATAATCTGACCAAAAGCGACCAAATCGAGTATAATCGGATTGCGAAATTTAGTCGCAGTGGAAAAATACTGTTGAAAAAATTAAATTTATTAAAATAGACAGATGCAAATTGAGGAGAGAAGGCGTAACCAAATTGACTAAATATTTACTGATCGGTTCGACAAAAGCTTACAGCGGCAAGTCCGCGATCGCCCTAGGGATGGCACTCGCACTCCCAGCAAAAGGACTCTCCGTCGCCTACGGCAAGCCTCTGGGAACCTGTTTCAGCTCGGAGGGAGCTGGAACCGAGGAGGAAGACGTGCGGTTCGCGGTGGAGACGCTGAAACTCTCAGAAAGTCAGATGCCCTCAACACTGCTGTCTTTGGACGAGGAGACGGTTCACAAGCGTTTGCGGGGAGAAGACAAGACAGACTATCGGCTCTCTCTGGCGCAATATTTGCAAGGCCCCAAGGCAGACTTGGTACTGTTAGAAGGCCCGGCTAATTTGGAGGAAGGCAGTCTGTTTGACTTGTCTTTGCCTCAAGTAGCTGAGGCGGTTGATGCCTCTGTGCTGTTGGTGACGCGCCCGATCGATCTGTATGTAGACGATTTGCTGTCGGCTAAACGGCGTTTGGGTTCGCGCTTGGCTGGCGTTGTCCTCAACGACGTGCCCTCGGACAAACTCGAATCGATCGCGACGACAGTGCGGCCTTTCTTGGAGGCTGCGGGTATTCCAGTTTTGGGAATGCTGCCGAGAAGCGCTTTGCTGCGGAGTGTCAGCGTCAAAGAATTGGTACACCAATTGAAAGCCGAAGTGCTCTGCCGTCCAGACCGTTTGGATTTGATGGTGGAAACCTTGACAATTGGCGCGATGAATGTTAGTTCGGCGATGAAGTATTTCCGCAAAGCGAGAAATATGGCGGTAGTCACTGGGGGCGATCGCACCGACATTCAACTCGCGGCTCTGGAAAGCTCAACTCAGTGCTTAATTCTCACAGGCCACTTGCCTCCTTCTCCGCTGGTAATCGGAAGAGCAGAAGAAATGGAAATTCCAGTTTTGTCTGTAGATTTGGATACCCTAACCACGGTAGAAATTATCGACAGCACCTTTGGCAGCGTGCGCCTGCACGAACCGATCAAGGTGGAATGCGTTACTCAGCTAATGGCAGAACACTTTGACTGGGAAAGCACGCTCGCATCCTTGGGTTTGGGAGCGAAAGTCCATTAAGCAGGCCGCCGGAGTGTAAGAAGGCAGAATTTTTTTTTGAATTAAACAATAAAAATGGAAAATTCTTAAATTCTCAATTTTTCAGGAATTCTACCTTCAGCTACGGCTGCTCAACGCCTTATGGCTCCCTCAAATCTCGCCATCCCCCAGTCAAATCTTGTAAATGTGCAATTTTTAACTGGTTTTTGGCGGCAATTGCTGGGGAGTCTGCTAAAATCCACAACGTAGTTTTATTTAATTTAATAAATTCTTTGAGTCAATCAATTGAGCTACCCAGAGTTGATGATTTTTTACAAGAACTTGCGGCGATCCAGCAAACCAGCTCCAAGCGGATTGCTCTTTTGGGTTCTCGTCACGTTCCTATTACCCACCAGCAGCTAATTGAGATGCTGAGCTACGCCTTAGTTCTGGGAGGCAATCAGCTCATCACATCAGGCGCTACAGGCACTAATTCCGCCGCGATTCGGGGGGCAATGCAGGCAGATCCTAATCTGCTGACGGTGATTTTGCCACAAAGTATGAGCCGCCAGCCGCGGGAGTCTCGCGAGCAGCTAGAACAAGTGATACATTTGGTGGAAAATCCTAAAAATGATAGCTTGTCTCTCCCGGAAGCTAGCGCCATGTGCAATCAGGAGATCATTTCTCGCTGTCAGCAACTGATATGTTTTGCTTTTCACGAAAGCCACACTTTGCTGAAAACTTGCCAAGATGCAGAAGAACAGCGCAAGGTGGTTACTCTGTTCTATTTTGATTGAATTGCGAGGCGGATGATGCTGTTGGGATTGCCTGTGTCGGTTATTCTGCTTGATTGTATTGCTGTGGCGGCAGCGCTGGTTTATGCACCGTTTTTGGTGGTTGCCCTCGCCCGCTTGCAGCTAGGCTACGACCAAGCAGCCCCGCGCGCTATGTTTGAGAGGTTGCCGGATTACGCTCAGCGGGCAACTTGGGCGCACCAAAATTCGTTTGAGACGTTTATGCTGTTTTCGGCGGCGGCTTTGATGGCTTTTGTGACGGGGGTAGATTCGGAGGTGGCGGGTTTGGCTGCGATCGCTTTTACGATCGCCCGCTTGTTGTTTTCCATTTTCTATATTCTGAATGTGCCACTGGGGCGATCGCTCATGTTTGCGATTAGTTCTTCTTGCACAGCTACTTTATTCTATTTCAGTTTGATGGCTGTTAATGGCTAATTGTTATTAGTCAGTTGGCCGTTGACAGTTGGCAGTTGGCAGTTGGCAGTTGCTAGTTGGCAGTTGGCAGTTGGCAGTTGCTAGTTGCTAGTTGGCAGTAGTTAACAGTCAACAGTCAACAGTCAACAGCTAACAATACGCAATGCCCAATGCCCAATGCCCATTACCCATTACCAAATATTAATTTATGGCTGCTAGTTATTCCTTTGATATTGTCAGCGATTTCGATCGGCAAGAAGTAGTTAACGCTGTTGACCAAACAGTGCGGGAAATTCAAAGCCGCTACGACTTAAAAGATACCAAAACTACCGTGGAATTGGGCGCAGAATCGATAGTTGTCAACACCGACAGCGAATTTACTCTCGATGCAATTCACACTGTTTTGCAAACAAAAGCCGCCAAGCGGAATTTATCTCTGAAAATTTTTGATTACGGCAAAATTGATCCGGCTAGCGGCAGCCGCGTCCGTCAAGAAATCAAACTAAAAAAAGGGATCGATCAGGAAATTGCCAAAAAAATCACTAAATTAATTCGAGATGAGTTTAAAAAGATTCAAGGCTCAATTCAAGGTGACGCAGTGCGCGTTTCTGCCAAGGATAAAGATGATTTGCAGTTGGTAATTCAACGGTTGAAGCAAGAAGATTATCCGATGGCTTTACAGTTTACAAATTATCGGTAAATTTTTGCAAGCTAAGTATGGGATTCCCAGTTGTGCGATCGCCTCTTTGAGTGCGATTGAAATTGCCTTGCACTTGCTGGGATTCAAAAATATTCCTTTGTTGCAAGCTGATGCTGGCTATATATGTGCAGAAAATCAACTTGTATATCGCTTTGGCAATAGACTTGAGTACAATCAATATTCTCAGCGTTCTGAATAAATCGATTCAGCCAAGCCTCAAGGTACTTATGAAATAAGGGTTTAGAAGCTCTCCTACAGTTGCATTACTTTTTGGAAGTGATATTATGCACAGCAAATATATGAGTCCTGAATTGCGATCGCCCCTCAATGCTATTCTCGGCTTTTCACCATTGATGGTACGCGCTAACAACCTCTCCTCTGACCCAAATCAAAATGCGGGAATCATCTATCGTAGTGGTGATGATTTACTAACACTAATTAATGTACTAGATTTATCGAAAATTGAAGCAGGTAGAACGACTATAAATTATACAGGTTTTTACCTACATCTGTTACTGAAAAAATTAGACAATCTGTTATATTTACGAGCTAATAATACGGGATTAAATTTGCTATTCCAGCGAACAGAAAATGTTGCCCTGGCCGGAGAAATTCCCCAAACAGAAACTCCTTCGATCAACTCCCTAAAAAAAATTGCTAGTCAATTCAATTGTGAGCAGCTTATTGATTTAGTAGAACCCGTGATAAGCAATGTCTAAACTACTCAGATCCCTTAGTATTTTTCTCATTACCTGCTGTCTGCTATCTGCTTGTCATCATCCAAGACAAACCGAATTAAAACGCCCTCCCTTGAAAGTAGGATTTACCCTTTTTGTTGGCTATAATCCAGTTATCATTGCCCAAAAAAAAGGATTCTTCAAAGCAGAAGGAGTAGACGTGGAAATAATTTATATAAATTACAGCCAATTGCAACAAGCAGATTTCAGTGCTGGGAAGTATGATGGTGGTGGATTTGCCTTGGGAGGTTTTATGAGCTTGAGTGCCACAAATCCCGATATCCAAACTGTCCTGGTTGTAGATGAAACCACAGGCGCAGATGTGGTAGTTGCACAATCAAAAATTCAAACCGTAGCTGACTTGAAAGGGAAAAACGTGAGCGCAAATCTAGGCGCATTTAGTGAAGTTTTTGTCACTGAGATGTTAAAAACTGCCAACTTAACGAAGGAAGATGTAAATCTAGTTAAATTCGACGCTTACGAATTTCCCCAACGCTTTCAAAGCAATGAAATCCAAGCTGGACACACTTGGGAACCCTATCTTTCTGAAGCCCTAAAATTAGGAGGTCACATCCTATTTACCAGCAAACAAACTCCTGGCTTGATTTTAGATGTGGTTGCCTTTCGCGGTGAAGTAATCCGCGATCGTCCTGAAGATATTCGTGCATTTATTCGAGCATGGCTGCAAGCCGTGACCTACTGGGAAGCAAATGTTGAGGAAGGAAACGCTATCATTAGTAAAGCATTAAATATTCCTAGCAATACACTATCTCTAGAGGGCATAAACCTCACTAATCTTGAGGAAAATAAGAAATTTTTTGACCCTAGCAGCAGTCAGTCTATATACAAAAAAGCTAAGATATATACAGACTTTTTTATTCGCTCTGGCGACGTTACACGCATTCCCGCTATCAAAACTTTGTTTAATTCATCTTTATTATCTCCTTCTCATGTGCGCCCATGAATCACTCACTTTTAAACAGTATCCGTACCAAGTTAATCCTATCATTTCTTATGGTTGCTCTCATCCCTTTACTGTTGTTAAGTTATCTGAATAAACAGACAACAGAAAAGGCACTAACTGACAACGCACGACAAGCTCTATCTGCGGCAGCCAAGGAAACTGTTAACAGAATAGATGCGTTTATTGATACTAATCTCAATGCCGTGCGCGTAGAAGCGATTTTACCAG
This sequence comes from Microcoleus sp. S36a_B3, assembly GCF_036700745.1. Lineage (NCBI taxonomy): Bacteria > Bacillati > Cyanobacteriota > Cyanophyceae > Oscillatoriales > Microcoleaceae > Microcoleus > Microcoleus sp. S36a_B3. Next base: position 13,655 of record NZ_JAUBPN010000046.1, read on the forward strand.
GTTTATCTGCTTACCTGAACCAAACTGTCGAACAGCGAAAGGATAGTCCTGAAATGCGGTTAGCGACAGAAACATTAATCCGTCTCAGTCGTAAAGATCTGCTCAATATTATCTCTTACGCTTTGCTAGATATAAACGGACGGAATGTTTTAGATACGAATACACGGGATATTGGTCGAGATGAATCCAGTCAAAATTACTTTAGAGAACCTCTGCAAACTCAGCTACCTTTTGTCTCTAGTATGAAGCGATCGCCAAAAATTCCCGATCTAATTCAACTATTTTTTAGTAGTCCTGTTCGCAATGCAAAGGGAAAGATATTAGGGATCTTACGGGTATCCTACAATGCCACAGTTGTTCAGCAATTAGTAACTCGACAAACTGAGCGAGCCGGGGCAGAATTATCAGCAATTCTTTTAGATGAAAATTATATTTATCTTGCCCATAGCATAACACCTAAACTGCTTTTTAAATCCCTTGTCCCTCTATCGTCTGATGTCGCAAATAAACTACAAAGCGAAGGGCGTTTATCGAAGAGTTTGACTAAAGAAACTGCTACAAATTTACCCAAAATTAAGCAAGCATTAGATACCAAACAATCCTCTTTGATAGCATCATTTACGGGAAATGATAATCAGGCAAATTTGATCGCGATCGCTCGTTTACAATATAAACCTTGGTCTGTGCTTTTCGCACAACCGCTAGCTGTGGCTCTAGCGCCTGTGGAAAAGCAAATTAGTGATGCACTATTCCTATTTACACTAATCGCTGGAGTAGTAACAATCATCGCCGTTGCCATTGGGCAACTACTGACTAAGCCATTGATTTATCTGGCTAATATTGTGGCTGAGTTTACTGCAGGCAACTTAAATATCCGAGTTAAAATTAACTCAAAAGATGAAACAGCTCAACTAGCACGAGCTTTTAATAATATGGCCGGACAGTTACAAACATCTTTTGAAACTTTAGAAAATCGTGTAGAGGAACGAACAGCAGAGTTAGTCATTGCCAAAGAAAAAGCCGAAGTAGCAAATCAAGCTAAAAGTAGATTTATTGCCAATATGAGCCACGAATTGCGATCGCCCCTCAATGCTATTCTCGGCTTTTCGCAATTGATGGTACGCGCCACAAATATGCCCCCTGAACAATACGAGAATGCGGGAATTATCTATCGCAGTGGTGATTATTTATTAACGCTAATTAATAATGTACTCGATTTATCAAAAATCGAAGCAGGTAAAACCACCCTTAATCTTACAGACTTTGACCTACATATCTTGCTGAATGATTTAGAAGATATGTTGCATCTGCGGGCTAATAATGCCGGATTGAATTTGGTATTCCAGCGAACAGAAAATGTGCCGCGCTATATCTGTACCGATCAAGTAAAACTGCGTCAGGTTTTAATTAATTTACTCAGCAATGCCATCAAATTTACTTCCGAGGGTCAAATCACTTTGAATGTCTTTCTGGGAGAACAAGAAACCACAGATGTTTTTAATTTGCATTTCCGTATTCGCGATACTGGGGTGGGTATTGCAGCAGCAGAACTGCCCAAACTATTTGATGCCTTTAGTCAAGCTCAAGCTGGAAAAGATCTGCAGGAAGGAACGGGTTTAGGTTTAGCAATTAGCCGGAAATTTGTGCAATTGATGGGTGGGGATATTTCTGTAGAAAGCGAATTAGGAAAAGGTACAAGTTTCCAATTGTATATTCAGACCAAATTGGGTCACAAAACAAACAGCAAGAGTACAGCAGAATATCCAAGAGTTCTGGGACTGGTGCCCGGTCAACTTAGCTACAAAATTCTCACAGTCGATGATAAATCTATTAATCGACAATTACTAATTAAGTTGTTGAGTCCCTTGGGATTTGAGGTGAAAGAAGCTAGTAACGGACAAGAGGCGATCGCCATTTGGGATGAATGGGAACCGCACCTAATCTGGATGGATATGAGAATGCCAGTTATGGATGGCTACGAAGCGACAAAATACATCAAATCTACCACCAAAGGCAATGCTACGGCTATAATCGCGTTAACGGCGAGTGTGTTGGAAGAAGAAAAGGCGATGGTGCTTTCGGCTGGATGTGATGACTTTGTTCGCAAACCCTTCGTTGAACACACCATTTTTGATGCACTAGCTAAGCATTTGGGAGTCAAATATATCTATGCAGAAACAAGATCTCCTGTCTTGGATGATACAGAAACAAGCCCCTTGACATCGGCAGATTTAACCTGTATGACTCAAGAATGGATTACTCAATTATACGAAGCTGCACTTGAGGCAAATACTAACCTCGTGTTACAAGTCGTAGGAGAAATTCCCAAAACAGAAACTCGTTTGATAAAATCCCTTACAAAACTTGCCAGTCAATTTAAGTTTGAGCAGATTATTGATTTAGTAGAACCCCGGAGTGGCAATGAATCTTAATTCTCAAATCGAAAATAAAGGTAATATTCTAATTGTAGACGATCTTCTAGAAAATCTACAATTACTAAGCGAGGCGCTCCTCAAACTCGGCTACACTGTTCGCAGCGTTACCAGTGGGCGGATGGCACTGAAAACGGTGAACGTAAAGCGACCAGATGTGATTCTTTTAGATGTTAAGATGCCTGAAATGGATGGTTATCAAGTCTGTAGAACTCTCAAAGCGGATGCAGATTTTAGCCACATTCCAGTAATTTTTATTAGTGCTTTAGATGATGTCTTCGACAAAGTAACCGCCTTTAATTCAGGGGCTATAGACTATATCACCAAACCATTTCAAATCGAAGAAGTAGTGGCGCGTCTGGAAAATCAGTTAACCATTCAACGCCAGCAACAGCTTCTGGAACAAGAAAACATTAAGCGCCGGGAAGCAGAAGAGGTACTTTATCAATCTAGGGCTTTACTGGCTAGTGTTTTGAATAGTTCCCTTGATGGTATTGCGGCAATGCAGGCTGTTCGTAACACCGAAACAGGCGATATTGAGGATTTTCGGTGTTTAGTCGTCAACCCCGTGATTGCTAGAGCTTTTAACAGTAGGCATGAAGAGATGATTGGCAAATTGGTACTAAAAAAGTTTTTGACTACTATTGAGCCAAAACTATTTAATTGCTTCGTTAATATTGTCGAAACGGGGGCATCTTTACAACAGGATTTTTACTATGAATCAGGAAAATCTTGCTGGTTTCACTTCGTAGCAGTCAAGCTAGGAGATGGTTTTTCCGTTACTATCCGTGATATTACCGCCCGCAAACAAATAGAATTGGCTCTCCAAGATGCCAATCAAAAATTAAAAGAACTGGCAAATCTAGATGGTTTGACTCAGGTGGCTAACCGTCGCTGTTTCAACAATTGCCTTCAAAGTGAATGGCAACGCCTAGCGCCCGAAAAGCAGCCACTTTCTCTAATTTTATTTGACGTTGATAAATTCAAATCCTATAACGACTACTACGGTCATCTGGCTGGAGATGATTGCTTAATTAGAATAGGGCAAACATTACAAAAAGTAGTCCGTCGTCCCACCGATTTAGCAGCGCGTTACGGTGGAGAAGAATTTGTGTTACTCCTCCCGAATACGGATTTAGAAGGAGGGATTAAGGTGGCACAAAACATTCAGCAAGAAATTCACAATCTGGCGATTCCCCATGCACAGTCTGACGTGAAGGAGATCGTCACAGTCAGTTTGGGTATTGCCTCACTCATACCCACCTTGGAAGTTCAACCAGATACACTGGTAGCCTATGCAGACAAAGCTTTGTACGATGCTAAACAACAGGGGCGCGATCGCTGGAGTACAAATTGTTGAAAAATCGGGGCGTTTTTTTAAGGAAGGGGGAATTATACCGTTAGACAAGACTTTTCGCCAGTTGTAATTCATCCTGGTTTTGTGTTGATAGTCAGATCGTCAAATTTTTGGTAAGTAATACCAATTGGAAACAGTCTTGCTACAATTACCAATTTCAGACAAATTATCTTTGATTTGCACTACCCCTCGCCGGACAAGGCAATACCGTTTCCCTACAGATGATCGTCTCTAATTGATATGTAGCAATATTTTGCATAATTAGTATAAGCTGTAGCTAGCGTTACAGATTAAGAGCGTAAATCCTAATTAAATATCTAAACCCGTGACTGTTAACTCTGGAGGATGTTCGACAACAAACTGGTAATATAACTCTTGCTTTGCTTGTGGCGGCAGAGACATTATCCATTCCAGCAGTCCCATTTCACCTGCTACTATCTTCGGATTAGTGAGAGTCGATCGCACTTTAATCTGTTCATTGCGGCTGACTGGCAATTGCTCTTGTAGTGTCAGGTGTAGCTGCACCTGCCGCAGGTTAGTCACATTTAAGCGATAAGCGTAACTCGTGCGCCTCTGCTGACCGATCAGTTTTTTATCTACTTGTCTTTCCACTAATTCCCGCTCTATTTTTAGCCCTTCATCTATTCCTAAATTCAGTTTATATTCTTGGCCAGGGGAAACATTTTCTAACTGCATACTGCCGACAAAAGTGTTGTCGCGAAAGATATTTGCTTTACCGGGCAGAAGAGTTGCGCCTGTCAGCGGATTCACAACAACTGCTTGCAAATAGGCAAAACTGACTAATCGCGGGATGGCTATATATTCTGGTTGAAAGGGATAATTTTCGCTAAAAATCGTCACTTTGTGGGGTGTACCGTCGCTGGGAATCTTGGTATTTCCGCCTACTTGAAATGATACGGTGCCTCCTTCTTTCAATATTTGGGCTGTGGCGGTTTGAGCTTCTATGGGTTCGGGTGCTGCAGAAACACTAGGCTCAGTCATCATGGCTAATGGTACTTCGTTTGCACCTACTTTAGAATCGTATGATGCCATACTTCTTGTCATTCCCGCTCTGTAAAATTCTGCTGCTGGAGGCGATTTTGAGCGAAGAATATCGACATACCAGCATTCTAATTTAGGGGGCAGCATTCCCATTCCGGGTTTTGCTGTAGATAAAGTAAGCGCTACTCCCGTCCAATCTTCGCCTGTATTTTGATTGACTTCGGCTAGGTAATTGAGATTAATTTGGTTGTTGGTAGTGTTAACTCGCAAGTCGTAAAGAGGAGTCCAACGGGCTCGCATGACTACATAGGAAACTTCTAGTTCAAAATTGCCGCTACCGCTGGGTTCTATGGCAACAATGATGTTAAAACTTTGCTGAGAATGGGGAGTGTGTACTTGGCGCAACTGTTGCTGCAAAGCTTCTATTTGCTTGTCTAATTCGCGCTGCTGTCTTTCGTGTTGGGCGATCGCACTTACATATTTTAGGTAATTAGTTCCTAAAAAGTTGAGCAATTCGCCTGTTTCGTTTAAACCTACCTGCTGTTTGGCGATGCTGCTGGAAAAGAAACCGACGCTTTTTTCGCTCAAACCTTCCACAAATTTGAGCTGAATTTTTCGGGCGGTTATTTTGTCGTTAATTCCCCGTCTTTGGGTTTGTAACTCCTGAATTTGTTGGGTTAATTCGGCAGTGCGATCGCCCACTGGTTCGCTGCTAAACACTGTTTCGGTTCGCACTCCCAGCAATCGCACAGCAACTGTACCCGCACCCGTGGCCCTGACTGACTCTGTGTCGAGGGTTGCGGGTACAGAGGCGATCGCCAATTCTCGTTCGTTTCCCGCCAGAGATACCGTACCGCGCCGCGTCACCAAAGCGCGATCGGTGTAAACTGTAACTTCACAGATGCGAGTCTCCAGTGTTTTGATATTATCCTGATTGAGTAAATACGAATCAGTCATTGCTACTAATGCCTTTACGAAACTCTTTTAGTGCTTCCAATGGCGACGCAAATAAAATGCAACGCTTCAACAAAGATAAGTCTAATTCTGGCAGCAATTCGCTGCTAGAAATCGGCTCATAACCCTGCTCTCGCAAGCGGTAAAGTTGCAGCGTTCCGTCTTCCCAAAACCATACTTCAGGCACACCCATCAGCCGATATTTCTGAAGTTTAATCGGACTCCCGCTAGTAATCACCACCTCAATGCACAAGTCAGGAACATCCTTATCTGTCCCGAAACAATAAGACAAATCTGACTGATATTCGACAACACCTTCAATTATCTGGCTATAACTGCCACTGGGAAAAAACTCAACTTCCTTTACTTCAAAGTAGAGCAAAAGCAATCCTGCAATTATGGATTGAACCGCCTCATGAGGTTTACTAATTCCCACAATTTCTAAAACTCCTTCACAGTAAAATAGCCGCACTCCCGGCACATCCTCAAAGCTAGCTTGAATTGCCTTGAATTGATGCCATGTCAAACCGCGGCAAGTGAAACGCTGTTCGACTGCGGGAGAAGTTGTTGGATTGTCTACAGTTTGAAGCATGATTTTTTTATTGATGTTCAAAATGGTAGCGCGGGGAGGGCCGGTTTACGACATCATTAGTTTTAGACATTGATGATTTGTAAAGCCTGCCCCTAGGTTTAATCTTAGCTCAGTGGCTCGATTCCTGCCAAATCCAAAATTTGAGGAATTAAATCTTCTCGTTTGACAGCCATCATGTGAACTCCTTGACAAATCTGCCGCGCTAGTTTGACTTGTTCGGCAGCAATTTTTATGCCTTCCTGCAAGGGTTCGGGAGCTTTTGCTAAACGATCGATCGTCTCTTGTGGGATGTGAACTCCCGGCACGTATTTTTTAATAAATTCAGCATTTTTAGCTGATTTAAACAAAAATATTCCTGCTAAAACTGGCTTGTTGCAGCTCGCAGCAATGTGGTGCATAAACTTATCCAAAACTTCAAAATCTGTAATTAATTGACTCTGAAAAAACTGGGCTCCCGCCTCTACTTTTTTCTCAAATCGACTTTGCAAACCAGACCAACTGGGGCATTGCGGATCGACGGCAGCACCGACAAATAAATCAGTAACTCCGTCGGTTAAAGGTTTGTCATTCCAGTCTTTGCCGCCGTTCATTTTTTGAATAACTTGCAATAGCCGAACTGATTCCAAATCGAATACACTTTTTGCTTTAGGATGGTCGCCCGCTTTGACGGGATCGCCTGTAAGTGCTAATACATTGCGAATGCCTAAAGCGTGGGCTCCCATGAGATCCGCTTGCAGGCCAATTTGATTGCGATCGCGACAAGCAACTTGACAAATTGGCTCAATTCCGTGCTGTACTAAAATCGCCGAAACTGCTAGGGGACACATTCCCAGCACTGCGCGACTCCCGTCGGTGATATTAATGGCGTGGACTCTGTTTTTGAGGCGTTCAGCCATTTGAATTGTGTGAGTCATGTCGCCACCTTTTGGCGGGGCAACTTCGGCGGTAATTATAAATTCTCCGGGGGTGGTGCAGGCTGTGCGAAAACGATTCATGATTATTTGTCTGTTATTGGTTATTTGTTATTGGACAGTTGTTAGTTGACAGTTAGTTGACAGTTAGTTGACAGTTAGTTGACAGTTGTTAGTTGTTATTCTTCACCAGTAACCCATAACCACTAACAACTAACAACTAAACAGGTAAAGAATAACCGAAAGCTGTCTTAACCTTAGTTAGGGTTTGATTAGCAATAGCTTCTGCTTGTTCTCTTCCGCGACGTAGTACAGACTCTAAATATCCCGGATCGTCCATTATTTCCTTGTATTTATCCTGAATCGGTTTGAGGGCATTAATTGTCGTATCTGTCAGCAAGGGTTTAAAATCTCCCCAACCCATGTTTTCACACTCTGTTGCTACTTCTTCCTTAGATTGGCCGGAAAGCAGGAGATAAAGTGTCAGCAAATTTCTAGCTTCGGGGCGATCGGGGTCGTCAAACGTCAAACCCCGCACGGCATCGGTTTTGCAGCGCTTGATTTTTTTGGCGATCGCATCTGGCGAATCCAATAAATTAATTCGACTTTGTTCGGAAGGGTCAGATTTCGACATTTTGCGCGTGCCATCTGTCAAACTCATCACTCTCGCACCGTCAGTCCGAATTAACGGTTCGGGAAGTTTCAATACTGGCTTTTCGGGTGTGCCGAATTGGTGATTTAATCTGATCACAATATCGCGGGTGAGTTCCAAATGCTGTTTTTGGTCTTCTCCCACTGGCACTTTGTCGGCATCATAAAGCAAAATGTCTGCTGCCATTAACACCGGATAATTTAGCAAACCGGCGTTGACATTTTCACCTTGTTTAACTGCTTTTTCTTTAAACTGAATCATATCTTCGAGCCAGTTAATCGGCGTAATACAGTTGAGCAGCCATGCTAGTTCTGTGTGCGCCGAGACGTGGGATTGCACGAAAATAGTAGAATATTCTAAGTCGATGCCGCAAGCTAAATACAGTGCGGCGATGGCGTAAGTGTCGGAGGCTAGGGTTGCTGGATTGTGCGGTGCGGTAATTGCGTGCAAATCGACTACACAAAAGTAGTTTTCGTACTGACTTTGATTTTCTACCCAGTTGCGAATGGCACCGAGATAATTGCCTAGGTGAAGATTGCCCGTTGGCTGAACTCCTGAAAGAACGCGCTGTTTATCCATGAGGAAAGAATAGAATTGATTTCACATTTCTATTTTGACACGTTATTTGGATCTCAGATGCTGTTTGTTGAAATTTATAAAAAACTGGTGGAATATCACTCGGCGGTTGAAACCGCGTCTACACAAACGAAGTCCGCTTGCGCGGACTAAAGAATAAACAGGGTATTTAAGGCGGGTTATTTTTATAAATGGGTCTAAATTTCACTCTGAAAAACATCCCTGTCAACTGTCAACTGTCAACTGTTTTTCGGTTTAGTGCGCCACCAAGTGATGCTGGCTGCGAAGGGTGCATCTCAGTTTGGCAAATACATCAAATTGAAAGTTGACCGTTGAGATAAGCACAGCGAAGAGCAAGGATAGACGAAACGTTCTCAATATTCCATTGTGTTCCCGATATTTTTACCCTTAATCCAATGCGTTTAATTATTGATTCAATTGCTCCGGAACTAATCGAACTTATGGATTCTTCTTTGTATTGGTAATTAACTATTCGGCAGCGATGCGTCTCTAAATAATTACAAAACGTTTTAAATGCTTGACCTTTAAAGTCTTTAAATATTTTTATAACTCGCTCAATTTTGCCTTGCCATAACATAGTTTCTGCTGATTTTAATCGTTTTATTGAACCCCCTACCTTGTAGATATTTTATTTGAGATGATACCAATCTAATATTTCTTGTCTTTGTTCATTATCTCCAATTTCTTTAAATATCTGCCAAATTCTGGCATGACATCTCCTAAACAATACATAGGATGTAGTGATTTTTGGCTATTAGTCCAATCAATTAAATCTTGATTATTTTGAAAAAATGCTCCTGAATAAACATTATCTAAACAAATGGCTTTATAGTCTTTCCAGTAACAACCCTCGCCTTTGGTTTCGTTGCGGACGCTGACTTTCCCGCCATCTAATCTAATTTCTTTGACTCCGTGTTTAGATGTAGGTAATTCAAATTCTTGTCGTTTAACTAATCTGTGTAATATACTATGAGAGACTTTGACCCGCGTGAAAATCTCTAAATCTTTTTCTGCCATTTGATAAGATTCGTTGGCACTGATTAAAAGACAGCATTTTTCCATCATTGGACTGAATTGACTATATGCTTTCAATCCAAAATATTTCGCTTGATTGTCTGTAATATCGAGCGAACCCACTATTGATTTTATTTTTCTGGATTTTCCTGTTTGAATCCCTGATACTGCTGAAAAAAAAAGCTACCTAGTTCTGGGCCTACTTCTTCTAACATTTCCTGATGCCGGAATTTTTCTATACTTTCAAAACTTTTTAACTGGGTTGGAGCTGTGTTTATGTAAAGAATTGCTGCTACCGCTTTTAAGTGGGATTTTAGCTGTTGTTGGTCTGATGCTATCATTTTATTTGCCTTATATTTATTTGACTATTTTACTAGCTTTTTCATTTTAACTCTTTTTTGACACATTCGCCAAAGTGAGATGCACCCGCTGCGAAAAGGGCGATCGCAAAACTCAAGGCAAACGAAAATAGAAAGGGATGCAACTGCATTAAAATTGGGATTTGATGGTTTTGGACTGTATCGAAGAGTTTGTCTGTACCGCTGGATGCGGCGATACCACCGGCTGCTAAACCTACGCCGATCGCCTGTACTGTGCTTTCTAGGCGATCGTCCCGATATTTCTCTTTGTCTTCGCTGTTGCGGAGTGCGAGTTGGTTGGTGCGATCGCTCCTGGCTTGTTCTATTTCTACTATGCCGCGAATTGAGGCGATCGCCTGATCGATTAAGTTTGTCCCGTGGCGGAAATATCCTAAGTCTCCGGCTATTTGCGATCGCACGTAAGGAGCCGTTTTTATACTGAAGTTATTTAATATTGATAGTTCTTCCTTATCGATTCTTAGTATATCACAAATTTTAGACAAAATGTCAGTATAATTGTTAAGATTTAGGGCAATTGTATTGTCATAATCTTCGAGTTTCCGCAGCAGGCGAGTATAAGTTACAGCTTTGCTGAAGAGTTGCTTTAGCTGTTCCTGAAATTCCTGCAATTGGACAGAAGTTAATACAGTTCCTCTGGCCAATTGCTGCTGCAATATCTCCATATTTTTCTCAATAATCCGGTATTCGCGATCGAGTTCGCGGTAAATCTGGCGGCTGTCTTGAAAAGCTTTGATAATTTTGTTGCGGTGAAATAGTAGGTCGAGTATTTCTTCTTGGCACTTGTTAAAATTTTCGTCGGTTTGTTTGTCGGAAAGCAGCCAGACAAGTAAGTGGCGGTAATTCGCAATATCGCTAATTGAACGGTATTCAAAAATCGGACTACCGAACAGTTTACCCAATCGGTAAAATACAGGTGGCGAGTCGCCTTGGAATAAAGCATTGCGACATTTATCGGCGAGGGGTTTGAGGGAATCTAATTTCTCTGGTGGGGGTTCCGTAAGCCATGCAGTAATTAGGAGAGTTTGACCTAAAAAATTGTCATCGCCATCGATAAGTAAGGCTTGATTTGGGTTAAACTTTTGGATGAAACTGACATCTAAATTATCGGCGGTGCCGTCTTCCGGGCAACCTATATTTAAGCAGAAAGCATAGGTGTCTTGAATTTGTAGCGGTTGGGCAAAACCTTCTAGGGGCAGATGACTGTTAAATGGTAGTGCGACAGTTGGTAACAAATCCTCGCGGTAGCTGTGGCAATTTGGCGGAAAAACTAAATTGGGCGTTAGCTTTTCATCGGTGAAATTGGCGACGATATTGTCGCAGTGTTTCCACAGAGGATTGTGGCTGCCCTGACTGTCATTGTACAGTTGGAAAGCGTATAAATAGACATTCGGGGCAGAAATTTTGTCTGTCATATTATTGGCGCGGGGGCTATGAATTGGGGCGGCGTTTTTTGAGATTTTCTGGCAACTCTGGATAGCGGTTTAATAGCCTTGGTTCTTGCTCTTCTTTTTTGGTGGCTTCTGGTTTTGGTTTTGGTTTTCTAATAAAATTGTTGATTTCATCTGTTATTTTAGGATAGTTTGCACACCAATCGCCAATAGCATCAGCTACTTCGTTAGTCGATTTATCGTATCCGCTCAATAAGTTGTGGTAATTAGTAATTTGTCGCGGTTATTGAAGTCAGATTAAATTATACAAATATATTAAATCAGGCGGAAAATACCCGCATTGACTGGCAAATAAATCTTAATTTGAATCATGTATAATTAATCATGAGTTCAAGAAATTCACAGCTTTATTGAGACCACCTCACAATTAATCTTGGATTGATACGACACTTGCTAAAGGAATCAAGTCCCTGATAACTGAGACTAATGATACTATTTCATATCTCTTCAATAATCCCAGGACACACCGAAAGAACAAAGCGAAGATTGTTCGCGAATAATCATCCCCAGAGCTGGAATATTTCCCCGGTGAGAAATACGATCATATTCAAAAAAGCTAATTCCTAATT
>NZ_JAUBPN010000047.1:0-19502 GCF_036700745.1 Microcoleus sp. S36a_B3
AGAACTTATATTAACCAAGCTTGAATATATCGATCGCTCCTGTGATTGGTTTGCGATCGATTATTCAGCAAACCCTAGTTAATCGATAAACTTTGGGAATACAAGGCACGCCTTTACGGAGAATCGAACGAAACATTGTTGAGCAAAATAATCTCCTTGAATTCGCAATAAAGACTTAAGCGCAGCCAGCAAGTTGTGAAGGATGTCCCCGAATCCGAAATTAGTTGCGACGGCACGAATAGCCAGCAGTTGCATCAAATTCGCTGCCTTGAATTACTCGATGGCGATGAATGGCGCGATCGACAATAATTGATTTATAATCAAGATATCTACCCCAGCACCATACCCAATCATGCTCGCAGAAGCAAACGCCACACTCTGGCCCAGTCTAATTACTATCTCAGCATTAATTCTCTACTTCATTCTTACCCTCAACGTCGGCAGAGCCAGGTTCAAGTACAAAGTTTCTCCTCCGCAGATGACAGGAAACCCAGACTTTGAGCGAGTAGTGCGAGTTCATCAAAACACCTTAGAGCAACTGATTTTATTTTTGCCCTCGCTGTGGATATTCTCGCAATTTATCAGCCCAATTTGGGCCGCCGGTATCGGTGCAGTTTGGATAATTGGACGCATTTTGTTTGCTTGGGGTTACTATCAAGCAGCGGAAAAACGAGCCGCCGGATTTGGCATTAGTACCTTAGCTACTTTAACTTTACTGGGCGGTTCCTTAATTGGCATCATCATGGCGCTGCTCAAAGTTTCACAGTTATAACTAATATTAGTAGGGTGCGCAAAAAGCACCTTACCCAGTAAATCTAATTCTTTCAATCACCTTCAGGAGTTAATATGTCGGAAACCAACAAAGCCGTATTTCAAATTAGCCAGCAGCTTTTTCAACAGCTTACCGAGTGGCAAGAAAAAATTGCACTAGAAGATGAATCAGCAACCGAGTCAGAAGACGATAAACAAATTGAGGTAAAAAGTCCTCCCGACAGTTATGAACAGAATTCTCAAACAAATAATTCCTAGTTTTTGGGTGGCAGCATCTTTGGCATTTCCGGCTGCTGTCTCGGCTCAATCGCTGACACCAAACCAATTTCAGCAAGTCAATAGCGGTTTGTTTCGTTCTAATTCTCAAGATTTCTTTGAGCAAGGAAATCGCCAACTGGAAAGAGAAATTGCTATTTTGTTGAAAAATAATGTCGCTTCCGAAAGCAAGATTTTGGAGATTGATGAAAAATTGCGATCTCAGATTTGTCGCGAAGATTTTCAAATTTCCTGGCAGGATTATGATACAATCAGTGTTCCTGATGTTTCTAGTTTTAATGCAAAACTCAAAGAGATTTGCAGGCTAAGTTAAAATCGAAGTGAAGGGTAAATCAAAGGTTTAGTGTTATATTGTGTCAGCTCTAACGGCTAAAATAAAACTGGTTGGTAGTGAGGACTTTAGTCTGGATTGGCAGAAATTTTGAAAAATGAAGTTGTAACTACTAACTTATAAATGTTTAAAATTGTTTGTAATGAGGACTTTAGTCCTGATTGGCTTAACAAATTTTGAGGATTTTAGGCATCACTACGAACTGAGGAATGTTATTTTATTTGACATCATATTAATGGATGGAGAATCAAAGACAAAATTGAAACTAGCGATGCTGTCAGCGGAAACTGTGGGTCAGTTTGCTGCTATTATTATTGATTACACCCATGAGGAAATGATGCTAGTTTTTCATGAGCTGGAATGGGAAGAGCAGGCTAGAATTAAAGATATTTGGAAGAGTATTTGAGGGCTGGCGCATCTATAAAGTCGCAGGTTGCTGCACCGGACACGGCATTATCTATTGGTGTCAACTTAAGGTCAAACATAGTCATAGATAGATACGCTTGGGTTAATGCTATTTGTCATTGCGCTACGGGAGAGTAATCGCAGAGACTAGGTTACTTCTCAATCTTTGTGAGATGCGCGCGGAGCAATTACCTTGTCAACCAAAGCGTATTTTTTTATACTGATGAATTTTCACTACTGCCTTCTATGTAGCGACGCAAAACCGAGTTGATTAAAGCTTTATGTTCTCCCGTTCGAGCTTGGAACCACTTCAAAATATCTGGGTCAATTTGAACTAATCGCTGTGCTTGAGATGCAGGAATTCTTACAGTAGCGAGTTCAAAAAACTCTGCCGTCAAGGGTGGAATGTCAGAGTAATCAATTCCTTCATCTTCCATTTCTTCTAATGCTTTCCAATTAGTACGAGAGGTATTGCTCAAGTTTTTGGCGCTCATATCGATTTGCCCTTCGTGCTGAAATGATCCGAATCACGTCATTCTGTCGTTCTGTCCAAACAACAACCGCGATGCCGTTACCGAGGAAACCGATACCGAACCAACGGTTTTCGCCGTAATCAAAACGATCGTCTAGCTCAACTAGCATTGGACTATCAAACATTTTAGGGACATCTACAAAATCAATGTCATGTTTGCGAATATTATTTAGATTCTTCGCTTCATCCCACTCAAACTGCATGAAAATCTGGCCATGCTAATTAGGCTGCCTTTATTATAGCCGAATAAGCTTGGGTTAACAAGTGGAGGGGGTAGGATCGCACCATCCACTACCCCTACAAAAGCCTGATTTGATTTTCTTTCTTGAGTGATAATCTAGATATAGCCCGATTTTTTCGCAAGCGATTCGAGACACAATTGACGGAAATGATCGCCTCGTTGCTCGAAGTTTTGGTATTGATCGAAACTGGCGCAAGCTGGCGAAAGCAGCACGACTTTAGCGTTGTTCTGTTTGCCTAATTCTGCGGCTCTGGGAACTGCTTTTTCCATTGTTTCGACGATTTCCCAAGCATTATAATTTGCTTGTTCTAGCCGATCGCTAAAAATGCCTGCCGCATCCCCAATTAACAGCACCCCTACAGCTTTCGCCTTAATTGTATCGATCCAAGCGCGATCGTCCCCTTCTTTGGGATCGCCGCCCGCAATCAAAATCGCCGGCGCGCTTACAGAAGCCAACCCGACTTGCGCCGCATCGTAATTAGTCGCTTTGCTGTCGTTGATAAAATCTATGCCTTCCCAAGTGCAGATGTGTTCGAGACGGTGCGATACTCCGGGGAATTTATCGATCGCCCGGGCGATCGCACTTCGATCGATCCCCGCCAAATTAGCCGCCGCCACCGCCATCAACAAATTTTGCAAATTGTGCTCTCCCACCATCCGCAAAGACGAAGCAGGCAAAATTTTCTCGCTTTGAGCAATTACCCAACCGTCTGCGATGTAGGCTCCAAAAGCCCGCTTTCCTAATAATTCCTGTTCACCTTTAACACTCGTCCAACACGCATCTGGCCAAATGTCAACTCCTTGCTGCCGCAAACAAGGATCGTCGCCATTAATTACTTGCAATTCCGACTTTTTCAGCAAATGCGCTTTAATGTTGTAGTAATTTTCTAAAGTTTTGTGGCGGCTGAGGTGATCCGGTGTCAAAGTCGTTAAAACTCCGATTCGCGGCGCTACAGACGGCGAGGATTCTATCTGATAGCTGCTGATTTCTGCGATCACCCAATCCGGCGGTTTTTCAGCTAAAGCTAATTCGCACGCAGCATAGCCAATATTGCCGCAAGCGGGAGCGTGAAGCCCTGCTTCTGCAAAAATAGCAGCAATTAAAGCAGTAGTTGTAGTTTTGCCGTTAGTGCCACTAATTCCCACCCAAGGAGCTTTGAGATAGCGCCACGCCAGCGCCATTTCTCCGATTGTTTCAATGCCTAACTCTCTGGCGCGTACTAATCCTGGACTGTCCCAGGGAACGCCCGGACTTACTACTATTAATTCTATCGATTCGACTGGTTCAAAAGATTTACCTAACTCAACTGCAATTCCTTCGCTAGTGAGTTCCTGTTGCTGTTCGAGCAAGTTTGGGGCTGATGAGCGATCGCTCAGCGTTACTTCCCATCCTTCGCGTTTTAGCAGTCTGGCGGCGGCATTCCCCGATTTTCCTAATCCAATGATGTGAGCGATCGGCATAAGTTGTGTGTGTGTGATGGAGCGAACTTTCCTGGTTTTTTCTTTTTATGTCGGTTACGGTTTTTTTTGGATGATTTAACCGCAGAGGGCGCAGAGGGCGCAGAGGGGGAGGAGAGAGATGATAGAAATGAATAATTCCGATACTAATTGATTTGATTTTACATCAAAACTTTTGGCCGGAATCTAACTATTTCAAATCTTAAATTGATTGACGATCGGCATCAGTTTTGTGATATAGCAAATTTTCGGGTTTTTTTCTTTTTATGTCGGTTACGGTTTTTTTTGGATGATTTAACCGCAGAGGGCGCAGAGGGGGAGGAGAAAGATGATAGAAATGAATAATTCCGATACTAATTGATTTGATTTTACATCAAAACTTTTGGCGGTAATCTAATATTCAAAATCTAAAATCGATTGACGATCGCCCCAAAGTCAGCCAACACCCGCGCGTGATTCCGCAGCAAACCCAGCAAATTCAAGCGATTGCGCTTAATTTCCGGGTCGGAATCCATCACCAAAACGCTTTCTGGGCCGTCAAAAAAGTTGCTGACAGCCGGAGCAATTTCTGTCAAACTCTCTACTAATTGTTGGTAATTGCGAGTTTGTTTCGATAGCAGCGTTTGCGGCACTAACTGCACCACGGCATCATAAAAAGCTTGTTCGGACGACTTTTGAAACAACTGTGGTTTCACCGCAGTTTTCGGTTCCAATTCAACTTTATCCAAATCTCCTTGAGCCGCTAAACGAGTTGAACGGTTGACTGTTTCGTAAATCCGATCCAAAGTCTTGTCATTGCGGATTTGTTGCAGAAACAGCGCTCTTTCCACCGTGTCCAACAAATCTTTCAATGCCCGTTCGGTATATTCGGGGTCGTTTTCTCCCAAAACGGCATTCACCAAATCGTAATCTACATTCTTTTCTTCTTGCAGCAAAGTCCGAATTCTTTGCAGGAAAAATTCGTATAATTGTGAAAGTAATTCTGGGCTTGTTTCCGGGCGAATTACTGTAAATTCGGCAACAACTTCTGCGAGTAACTGGTGCAAGTTGATTGGTAACTGAGCCGCCCAAATAATGTTAGCGATCGCATTGGCTGCGCGGCGCAAAGCAAAAGGATCGGAGGAACCTGTCGGCAACATTCCCAAGCCGAAGATGCTGACTAATGTATCTAATTTGTCGGCTATTGCGACAACTTGACCTGTGAGAGTTTGCGGTAATTTGTCCCCCGCGCCTCTAGGCAAATAATGCTCGAAAATCGCTGTGGCTACGGCTTTTGCTTCGCCGCAGGCTAAGGCGTATTTCTGCCCCATGATTCCTTGCATTTCGGGAAGTTCGTAAACCATTTGGGTAACGAGGTCGGCTTTGCAAAGTAAGGCTGCTCTTTCTATGTAAGCTTTTTCTTCGGCAGTTATTTGCAGTTGGTTGGTGATGAGGCTGGCAATCTTGCACAGGCGATCGACCTTGGCGCGCACTGTCCCCAAATCTTCCTGAAAAGTGACTTTCTCCAACTTCGGCAAATAATCCTCTAGAGGCTTGGCCAAGTCTGCTTTGTAGAAAAACTCACCGTCGGCCAACCTCGCCCGCACGACTCGCTCGTTACCCGCAGCAATAATCGCCGATGCGGCCGGATCTCCGTTGGAAATTGTAATGAAGTAGGGCAGAAGTTCGGGAAAGTCGGGGCTTTTGAGGATTGGGAAATAGCGCTGGTTTGTAACAATAATTGTGGTGATTACTTCCGGCGGCAATATCAAAAATTCTTCGTCAAATTTCCCTACTACTGGGTTCGGCCATTCTACTAAGTCGGTGACTTCTTCTAACAAATCTTCGGTAATGTCGGCGTAACCGCCTTGTTTTGTGGCTGCGGCTTCTACTTGTGATTTAATTTGATTTTTGCGCTGGGTTCGATCGACTTCGACGCAAGCAGCCCGCAGACACTCGGCATAATCCTCGGCTTGCGGAATCGAGACTGGCTGCGGATGTAACACCCGGTGTCCTTGGGAAATTCGATCGCTCTTGACCGTATCCGAACCGCTGACCAAGGCGATCGGCAGTACAGTATCATCTAACAGTGCCACGATCGATCGAATCGGGCGCGGAAACTTCAAATCTCCGTCAGCCCACCGCATGAATCTTTTGCCTTCTAACTTATTAATCCACTGCGGCACAAGTTGTGTCAAAATATCCGCACTCAGCCGCCCCGGAATTTGTTTGAGCACAAACACAAAATCGCCTTTGTCCGTAGCGCGAACCGACAAAGCATCGATTTCTACGCCTTGTTTTTTGGCAAAACCTTCGGCTGCTTTCGTCGGTTTCCCGTCTTTAAAAGCCGAACTTGCGGGCGGGCCTTTTACCTCTTCTTCTCTGTCTGATTGCTTGATTGGCAATCCTTCGATCAGAACTGCCAAACGCCTCGGAGTGGCGTATACATTAATTGATTCATTTGTCAATGATTGTTCTGCCAGAGTTGCAGGCACGAGCCGTTCCCACTGCCGGACGCTGCTGGCGACAAAAGATGCGGGCAGTTCTTCGGTACCGAGTTCTAATAAAAAGTTAGGCATATAGAAATTCTGAAGTTAGTGAGGTACGGATTGGTAATGGGTAATGGGTAAATCGGTCATCGGTAATTGGTAATTAGTAATTGGTAATGCGCGATCGGCTGGCTAGTACCTCAGTTGATTGAAAACCACTAATTAACAGAATTGGGTGTTTTTGTCAATAGGCAATTAATTGGCCCGTTCCACAATCTAAAAAACCCTGGAATTGATCTCGATAACGCATTGACAGAACTATTTTACCGAGGCGCAAGTCCTATTAAATCCAAAAAAGACTCAAAAAACCAGCATACCACTTAAAATCGGGGGTGAAAGATAATCTCAGCAGCACATGACCTTGGCGGAAAGACTGGCACAAGATTGGAAGTCGCGACTAGAAAAAGATTGCCCCGACGAGAGTTCTAGCACTCGCGAGAGTGTTGTCCGCTGGCTGTTGGGAGACAAGCCAGAAAGATTTGACTCTCTGAATCCGACTCAACTCACCGTCGCCTGTGGGGCGATCGACTTTTTATATCGAATTTTACAGCAGCGCTATCTGGGAGTCGCGCCAGAAAAAGCTTACCGCAACTTGATCGGGCGGCTGGGCGGTTTGGTAGTGCTCAGGCAAAAAATCCAAGCGTGGGTTTCCCTGAGTCGCGACAGACAGCGGAGTGCGGTGGAGGTACTGCAAGAAGTGATTCAGGAAATGCTCAATTCCGATCGCTACCTCCAGCAGCAAGTCGCCTGGATTGCCGAATGCACAACAGATAAACGCCTGCGAAATGCTTTGCTACTAGCGAGCACAGAAGAATACTGTTTGCGGCCCATCCGCAACCAGCCACTGCTGGTGTACCGCTTCGTCAACTACCTGCGGCGTTCCCAGCGGGGCGGGTTGACGCAAGTCCCGGCGGGAGATTGGGTGCGGCTGGTGTCGGAACAAATTCTACCCGACGATACAGAGGAACCGCTCAGCCTGCTAGACACACAGGCGATGTCCGATTACCAAGAAAATCAAGTTTGGGAAGAGCGACAAGCGGGGCGGCAGATTGTCCAGCAAGAATTTGAGAATTATTTGAGGGATCAAGTCGATCCGCTGGCTTGTCAGTGGCTGCGGCTTTACCTGCAAGGCCGTTCCCAAGAGGCAATTGCTGAGGCTTTGAACGTTCCCATCAAACAAATTTACCGCTTGCGAGAAAAAGTCAGTTACCACGCGATTCGGGTTTTTGCGGTCAAACAAGCACCGGAATTAGTCGCTAACTGGCTGGAAACTTCGCTCAAAGAACACAATTTGGGTTTGACTCCCGCTCAGTGGCAGCAATATTTACAAAATCTCACGCCGGTGCAACTGCAGTTGGTCGAATCGCTGAAGGCAGGAAAAAGCGTAGAGACGATCGCATCTGAATTAAAGCTGAAAACTAATCAAGTTATCGGCGAGTGGAGTAAACTCTATTTAGCCGCTCAAACCCTCCGCAACGACTAGATGAGCCATTAGTTGCGGGCAATTGCTAATTCTTAATTAACAGTAGGATTTTGCATAATGCGTGCTACTAATCAATGCCGGAATAGCTACAGAGTCCTGCGATTTTTCCCCTGGAAAATTCGCACATCGCCATTGGCGCGATCGCACTTTCGGTAAGATCGATCGGGATATCGCAGCACGGGCGTCATGATATCTCGATCGCTAGCCTCGCCGCGAACTCTGTGGGGTAAAATATCAGCAGCGCGATCGACTTGTCAGGATTTTTCAACAAATCCTCAATTTAGCCGTGGCCCGCAAGTCATCGATTGTGGTGCAGATGCAATACTTGCGAATTAATAAGATCGTTCTGTCGTTGTCAGCCGCTCAATCGATCGCGATCGAGTGTTCGCCATCAGCGCGCAAGTCATCATCTAACTGTAAATCTTTCAGTAGATATTGAAACGGCAACACAGAAGGGAAAAAATTCTGAGACTGAGGATTTTTATTTGATCGAAGCTTCCGGTTTTTAGACGAATGTCTCCGTCAGGGAAGTTGCAGCGTTTAATTATATCAATCAGGTTGTTGTGGCGCGATCGATCGCGCTTCCGACTACAGAGCAGCTAATGGTACATACATCTTCAACAGACTTGGCGGCTACAATGGACATGGACTCCGATCGAATATTTCAACTAATCGACACAGTTGTCCCCTTTGAAGCTTGTCTTTACTATCAAGTTTTGCCTATATCCCTAGAAGGCAATATATTGAAATTGGGCGTAGTCGATGGGAAAGATGACTCCGCCTTGGACTACGTGCAGCGGATTTTAGCTTACATGAATTGCTCAGTCACAACCGAGCAAATTTCCTCGGAAACTCAACGCTCGATGCTCTCAGCTTACTTGCTCCACGGGAACCAAGTCAAAGAACCCAGCCCCACACCAACCGCAGCAGCCCCAGCACCAAAAAATCCCGCACCAGCAAATTCCGCATCCGAAGCAAAAACCCCGACCTCTTTTCCCCAACCCTCCATTCCCGCTAGCCGGTTGAAAGCGACCTCCGCAGCAATCAAACCAGCAAGCGCCGAAGTTTACCCGACACCTGCTGATGTGCCGGTTTTGGATGTCGAAGCCTCGTATTTGTCAAGCCCTGTCGAAGTTTTGGCAACTTTACCCGCGCCCCAACTGCTGGAAGAATTGCTCGGTAGAGTGCTGCTAGACGGTATCGGCCGCCTGTTTTTTGAGCGCCCCCAGTCCCAGGGCCGCATTCTTTGGAGTCAAGACGGCGTTTTGAAATCGATCGTCGAAGGTATCGATCCGGTGCTGTTTGAAGAAGTCATCGACGAGTTGAAGAGGCTGACGGATATGCCTGTTTCCCCCATAGAACATCCCAAACAAGTCGAAGTTGAACGCATATATAAAAACACTCATTTGCTGTTGCGCTTGCGGGTAATGGCAGTGGGCGGCAAGGAAGAAGCCACGTTGCAAGTGCTGCGGGGAGCGGCTTTGAGGTTTTACCAGCAGCAGCAATTGTCTAGTTTGAGTCGGGACGCGCTGCAACTGGCCAAAGAATTGCAGCGGAAAGTCAATCAAATTCGCGATCGCACTCGGCTTTCTCCTTTACCTTTAGACGGGCTACCCGCTTTGGAACAGGTGGTTAAAAATGTTGACGACCAACTTGAAGCTTTGATGCACGAACACAATCCCGATCAGCCCTAATTAGAAATACTCGTAAGTTTTGAAATTTCTTTCACTCGAATCTAGCCCGGTCAAATAAATAATAATTAGGTTGGTAGTTAGGACTTTAGTCCTTCTTCTGATTTGGAGCATCTCCTGCATCGCAAAAAGGATGTTTTTTTTACAGTGCGAGCGTCCCTGCTCGCGTGCTGTGTAAAGCACGCGAGTTCTCTACAGCTACAAATGCAAAACACAGATCCACCCTTTTAATTTGGATGAGGAAGGACTAAAGTCCTCACTACAAACCTAGGTGACTGCAATTGTGCGATCGCGCCTAAGATTGCCCGTGTTCAAAAACATCCTTGTACTGCAACAAATCCAAAGTTACAAAAACCGACAAAACTTGAAAACATTGCTGTGCAATTTCCCAGCGTTCTTCTCGCTGCAACATAGCAGTCAACTTTTGTTTAGCGCTTAACAAATAGCGGACATCGTTCGCAGCGTAGTGCAGTTGCTCGTCTGAAAGATTCTCGGAATTTCCCCAATCCGAACTTTGAGAGGTTTTGTTGAGTTCTACTTTTTCTAATTCTTTAATTAAGTCTTTAAGTCCGTGTCTGTTGGTGTAAGTTCTCGCTAGTTTGCTCGCTATTTTTGTGCAGAAAATAGGTGCAATCTCAATACTTAAATTGTAGCGCATTGTTGCTATATCGAAGCGGGCAAAGTGAAACACTTTCTCAATATTCGGGACTTCCATTAACTTTTTTAAATTCGGTGCCGCCGTCTGACCTTTAGCAATCCGCACCGCCGCCACTTTACCTTGCGGATCGCACAACTGCACCAAACACAAGCGATCGCGCCACGGTAGCAAACCCATTGTTTCGGTATCAACGGCGATCGCCTCCGCCGTCAAATAATAAGATAACAGAGCATCGGAAATATCACCATCGCACACTTGAAAATCTGGAAATTCCATTATTAGTAATTGTTGACTGTTGATTGTTGACTGTTGACTGTTGACTGCTTTTTTCCCTCTTCCTTCTTCCCTCTTCCCTCTTCCTTCTTCCTGATGACTTTTTACGAAAAGCTCGGAGGCGACAGCACTAATGACTAATGACTTCTTCCTTCTTCCCTCTTCCTTCTTCCCTCTTCCTTCTTCCCTCTTCCCTCTTCCCTCACCTTATCTACTGCGGACAAAAATCTGAGTAAAATAATACTCGCCTTTGGCATTTTTGGCAATCCCAATACCAGTTAAATTAAACTGACCCTCCATATTTTTGCGGTGACCCTCACTTTTGATCCAACCTTCAACAGCATTGCGTACCGGATCGTTGTAGCCCATGTTGTAAGCAACATTTTCAGCCACACTTTGATAGGGAATAGAAATTGCTTTCACCCGCCCCTCAAATCCGTCATGGCTAAACTTAACTTTCCCACTCGCCATATTTTGGCTGTGAATTCTTGCTTGCTGAGTAATTCGCGCATCGACACTCAGCGGCGGCAACTTTTTCGATGCTCGGTATAGATTTATCTGTTGGTTAACAGCTTTTTCTAAGTCAGCCAGCGAACTCGTCAAAGCAACATTAGTATTCATAGAATCTTGTGGGAGCGATCGCGCCGAAAGTGAATTAGCACAATTAGGCAAGATTGTCAACAATCCTAAAGAAATCAAAACCAAAGCTTTGGACATGAATTTGAATGACAAATAAAGTTAATTGTTACCGATTCCTACAGAGCGATCGCCCAAAATTCCGCTAAACCATATTCATAACTTTAGCAACAGTGTTCACATCTTTGTCGCCGCGCCCCGAACAGTTAAGCACAATGCGCGGACTCCCCGTTAACTGCGGGCACAGAGTCTCCAAATAGGCGATCGCGTGAGCAGTTTCCAAAGCCGGAATAATCCCCTCCAACTGCGAAAGACGCTGAAAAGCCGCCAGCGCATCTGCATCAGTGACACTATAATATTCAGCCCGGCCAGCATCCTTCAAATAACTGTGTTCCGGCCCCACGCCCGGATAATCCAAACCAGCACTAATCGAGTGTGGCTCAATCACTTGACCTTCATTATCTTGCAGCAAATAACTCATTGCGCCGTGCAAAACACCCACAGTTCCCTTAGTCAAAGTAGCAGCGTGTTTGTCCGTATCCACACCTTCGCCCGCCGCTTCAACACCGATCAATCTAACACTTTCTTCCCCGACAAACTCGTGGAAAAGACCCATTGCGTTAGAACCGCCACCGACGCAAGCTAATAAAATATCCGGCAAACCAGCCCACTTTTCCTGACACTGAGCGCGCGTTTCTTGACCGATTACCGCATGGAAATCGCGCACCATCATCGGGTAAGGATGCGGCCCCGCTACGGAACCCAAAATGTAATGAGTTGTCTCCACATTTGTCACCCAGTCGCGAATCGCTTCGGAAGTCGCATCTTTCAGCGTTCCCGTACCCGCCGCCACCGGTCGCACTTCGGCCCCCATCAGCCGCATTCTAAACACATTTAAAGCCTGTCTTTCCATGTCCTGAACGCCCATGTAGACAACGCATTCCAAACCGAAACGAGCACAAACCGTAGCAGTAGCAACACCGTGTTGACCTGCACCAGTTTCAGCAATTACCCGCTGTTTCCCCATGCGTTTTGCTAACAATGCTTGAGCTAAAGCGTTATTAATTTTGTGAGCACCAGTGTGGTTTAAATCTTCCCGTTTGAGATAAATTTGCGGGCCAGTACCGTCTGCTTTAGCATAATGCTCTGTGAGGCGTTCGGCAAAATACAAAGGGCTGGGGCGGCCGACATAATCTTTGAGCAATCCTTGAAGTTGCTCTTGAAATTCCGGTTCGCTGCGGTATTTTTGAAAAGCCGCTTCTAACTCAAACAAAGCAGGCATTAGGGTTTCTGGGACGTATTTGCCGCCGAATTGGCCAAATCTACCCAGGGAGTCGGGGCGTTGGGCCGCGGTTTCGGAAGTGAGACGCAGGGGGGTGACAGTCATTGGATTTTAGATTTTAAATTTGAGATTGTTCGATTCGCGGGTAAGCTAGAAGTCGGCGCACTCGATCGCGCGCCAGTCGATCGTACCAAATCCCTTGGAGACTTGAGCCGAGCGAACAAATTTCATTATAATTCCTTCAACCCTGAACAGACTAATACAATAAATAGAAGATAGAGCGCATTCCGAGCGATCGCAACTTTACCGAACCCGTTAAAACTAGAAATACCAGTAAAAGAAGTTCAGGCATATTAACACATGGCAGCATCCAAACGCAAAGATTCAGACAACAAAACAACCGACGGCAAACGAATAGTTTACTCCGAATTTGGCAACACCGACAACTCAGCCGCCCTCCAACGCGGAACCCCAGAAGTTGCCCCAAATCAACAAAATCTCAAAGTAGAAGCATCCCGAAAAGGACGAGGCGGCAAAACAGTTACAGTCATCAGCGGATTTCAGGGAAAACCCGAAACATTAGCAGACTTAGCCAAGCAGCTAAAAGCCCAATGTGGCACAGGCGGTACAGTTAAAGATAACGAAATCGAAATTCAAGGCGAACACAAACAAAAGCTTGCCGAAATTCTCAAAAAAATGGGCTACAAAGCTAAAATAAGCGGCGGCTAATTTATATTATTCTTCCATCTTCCATCTTCCATCTTCCATCTTCCATCTTCCCTCTTCCTTCATTTTATGTATACTCGACCCTTAGCCCGTTTAATCGAACAATTGCAGCGCTTACCAGGAGTCGGGCCAAAAACAGCACAGCGACTCGCTTTGCATATTTTAAAACGACCCGAAGAAGACGTGCAAGCCCTAGCTCAATCTTTGATTGATGCCAAAAAACAAGTCGGTTTCTGTAAAGTATGCTTTCACTTATCTGCTGAACCTGTCTGCGACATTTGTCGCAACACAAACCGCGACAGTTCTACCATTTGTGTAGTGTCAGAATCCCGCGACGTAATCGCCCTAGAAAAAACCAGGGAATACATCGGCAAATATCACGTTGTCGGCGGCGTTATTTCGCCGATGGATGGAATTGGCCCGGAACAATTGAACATTCAACCCTTAGTCCGGCGCGTTAGCCAGCAAAAGATTAGTGAAGTAATTATTGCAATTAGTCCCAGCGTGGAAGGCGAAACTACTACTCTTTATATCGGTCACTTATTAAAACCTTTTACCAGAGTGACGCGCATCGCTTTTGGTTTGCCAATGGGGGGAGATTTGGAATATGCAGATGAGGTAACTTTGGCTCGTGCTTTGGAAGGAAGGAGGGAATTGGATTAGTTTAAAATGGGCAATTGCTGAGTTGAAATGTTAGAGAAACGAACCGCGAAGACGCAAAGGACACAAAGGAAGATGGGAGAGAAGGAAGTGCGATTGCTTTATTCAGGTTCGCAATCGCAAATTTGCAAAAAAGGTTAAACTAAACAAAGTTACTGAGAGTGAAAAAATATGACTCAATTCGATCGCCCTTTGATCTACCCCACAACCCACAAAACCGACGTATCTGACGACTATCACGGTGTCAAAGTATCAGATCCCTACAGATGGCTGGAAAATCCCGAATCAGAGGAAACCCAAGCCTGGGTAGAAGCCCAAAACGCAGTCACCTTCGGCTACCTCAGCCAGATTCCGGCGCGGGAAAAAATCAAACAGCGACTGACTCAACTTTGGGATTACGAGAAATACGGCATACCTTTCCAAGAAGGCGATCGCTATTTCTACTACAAAAATGACGGTCTACAAAATCAATCTGTACTTTATACTTTACCATCCTTAGACGGCGAACCTAAAGTATTAATTGACCCCAACACTCTCTCAGAAGACGGAACTATTGCTCTCGGCGGCATAGCTATCAGCGAAGACGGCAAACTAATGGCCTACGGTTTGTCAACTTCCGGCTCCGATTGGCAAGAATGGAAAGTTCGCGATGTGGAAACAGGCGAAGATTTATCAGACCATTTAAAGTGGATTAAATTCTCAGGAGCATCCTGGACTCATGATGGTAAAGGCTTTTTTTACAGCCGCTACGACGAACCAAACGAAAAAACTAAACACGAAGACGTTAACTATTACCAAAAACTGTTTTATCACAAGCTCGGTACTTCCCAATCTGAAGATATATTGATCTACGAACGACCGGATCAAAAAGAGTGGGGATTTGGCGCAGGTGTCACCGAAGACGGCCGCTACTTAATTATCTCTGTTTGGCTGGGAACTGAAACCAAAAACTTGATTTTTTACAAAGATTTAACAGCACCGGAATCCAGCGTTGTTGAACTAATTAGCGAATTTGAGGCAGAGTACAGTTTCATCGATAATGACGGCTCTCTTTTCTGGTTTCAAACAGATTTAAATGCACCGCTAGGCCGCGTAATTGCGATCGACATTAGCAACCCACCACCATCATCCCTCGCGGGCAGTGACACTCAAGGGAAATTCGCAGAAATTATTCCCGAAGCAGCCGAAACCCTCGGAGGCATTGGCATCCTCAACAATCAATTTATCGCTTCTTACCTAAAAGATGCCTACACCCAGATTAAAATCTTCACCTTAGAAGGCTCTTTTGTGCGAGAAATCGCCTTACCGGGAATCGGTTCGGCGGGAGGATTCGGCGGCAAGCGGCACGACACGGAAACCTTTTATGCTTACACCAGTTTCACAGCGCCAAACACGATTTACCGCTACAACATGGTGACAGATGAAAGCACTATTTATCGGAAACCAAATGTCGATTTTGACCCCGAAGGCTACGAAACGAAACAAGTATTTTATCCTAGCAAAGACGGTACTCGCGTACCCATGTTTATTACCCACAAAAAAGGTTTGCAATTAGATGGCAATAACCCGACATACCTATACGGTTACGGCGGTTTTGGCATCTCGCTGACTCCTAGTTTCTCGGTTAGCAGGGTTGTGTGGTTGGAGATGGGCGGAGTTTACGTCACAGCCTGTTTGCGGGGAGGTGGCGAGTACGGTGAATCCTGGCACCAAGCAGGTACAAAGTTAAAGAAGCAAAACGTGTTTGATGACTTTATCAGCGCTGCTGAATGGTTGATTGAAAACAAGTACACCAAACCGGCTAAATTGGCGATCGCAGGCGGCAGCAACGGCGGTTTGTTAGTAGGGGCTTGCATGACTCAGCGGCCGGAATTGTTCGGTGCAGCATTGCCCGCAGTCGGCGTTATGGATATGTTGCGCTTCCACAAATTTACCATTGGTTGGGCCTGGACTTCGGAATACGGTTCCCCGGAAAATCCCGAAGAATTTCCCACAATCCGCAGCTATTCTCCCCTGCACAACCTCAAATCGGGCACAGCTTATCCGGCGACAATGATTACAACTGCCGATCGCGACGACAGAGTAGTTCCCGCCCACAGTTTCAAGTTTGCTTCGGCTTTGCAAGAAACCCAAGGGGGAGAAAAGCCGGTGTTAATTAGGATCGAAACCAAAGCAGGTCACGGGGGCGGCAAACCTACTGCTAAAGTCATTGAAGAATTAGCAGATGAATGGGCTTTTTTGGTGCGCGAGCTCGATATTAAGGTTTAACCAGCGCGGGATTGGGGGTGAATGTATCAGCGTTGTATCTGCCTTAAATCTGCGGTTGACACATTTATCAAAGATTTATGCAATTACTCTACTCGTCTAATTTTTCCCTCCAATCCTGCGATGTTTCACTGGTGTTCGCAGCATAAACCAGCTCAAGTAACATAGGTAAGTAAAGATTGTCAACCCCCCATTTAATCATTTTTATTAAAATTAATTTTTGTATGCTTTAGCGGTCATTTTGACATTTTTTTGAGACCGCTTTTTTCAGTTAGTTTAGCGGCAATGTCAAGCGGGCAACAGAAGTCAATCGAATCTCAAATTAAAAACTTTCCAATTCTCAAAAACAGATTTTTCAGTGGATTTACGGTAAATCTTGGGTGAGAAATAATACTTTTGTCCGCACTGAGTACCCTTATGTCACTTACATTACTGTCTTTTTTCAGCCATGCGTAAGTAATCTTCAATCCGGGTTAAAAACCCCTCTTTATAAAACTTAACGCTTGAAACCCATCTTGCATAAACTGGCGTTATAGTTCAGAAAAGCTAAAAAATAAAAGGGGTATTCAAGCCGGATTTTGTATTGCGGGCGATCGCAATTTCAATTTTCTGGCACAGTCTACGCTCAAAAAAAACAAGACTTAACCGTAGCCGTAAAATCCTAAAAACCTTTGCAGATAAAAGCTTTGAGTTGAGTAGTCATTAGGTGGCAGCAGATGCGCCCCAGCATTCCCCTCCATTTTTGTCTAAAAATTTCAACTCAACAAAAAAAACACGTAAGTATTAATTTTGAAGTTTAAGAAAACTTATTAAAAATTTATATTTTGTTGTTGATTGATTTTTTTTAAAGGGGTAGGTTAGAACGGATAAGTAAATCAACGAATAATGAAAATGATCCCTAAAACGTCGCATTTGTCAGCGGTAAAAATACTGAAATCTAAAAATATGGCCACTAAAAACAGCTTTTTTTTTGCAGGAGCGAGCTCTCAAGCAGAGCCAGAAGCCAAAAAATCTCTAGTGGTGGTTGACTCCAGAGTAGAAAATTACGAGCAATTGATCGGTGGGGTCAAAGCAGGAACGGAAGTATTTATACTCAGTGAAACTAGGGGGGCGATCGAGCAAATCACCGAAATTTTGGGTCAGCGCCACAATATCAACAGCCTGCACGTAGTATCTCACGGCCGAGAAGCAGCAATCGCGATCGGCCCTGCAGAATTTAATCTTGACAACCTAGAAACCCACAGCCACCAATTGCAGCAGTGGGGAAAATCCCTCAGCAAATCCGCCAGCATTCTACTTTACGGCTGCAACATAGCAGCAGGCAAATCCGGCCTTAAATTCATACAAAAAATTAGCGAATTCACCGGAGCAAATATTGCCGCTTCCAACAATTTAACTGGTAGTGCAGCACTAGGCGGCGACTGGGAATTAGAAATTACCACAGGACAAATAAATGCCGAAGTAGCCTTTGAAAAAAAAGTCCTAGAAAACTACAAATCAGTCCTCGCTACCTTAGCGGCTGAAGAATTTAAAAATTCAACAGTAATCGGGCCTTGGATATATGGAGTTGGCAACCCCACTACAGCTAACCCAGGCTTAACCGCAGGTAGTACACCCAACCCCAGTGGCGTTATTCCCGCTTTAGGGACTGGCGATGCACTCGGAACAGGTACTTTGAGATTAACCTCAAACGCCTTTGGACAATCAGCTTTTGCAATCTACAACAACCCCATCTCTGCCACTGAGGGTCTGAGAGTTACCTTTGATTTCTTTGCCTATAACAGAGGTAATGTCCCCGATGTGAATGGTGCCACCGATGGTGCGGATGGCATTAGTTTTTTCCTCATTGACGGAACAGCTACGCCAACAAAAGCGGGAGGATTTGGCGGCTCTCTCGGCTATGCTCAGAATACTAATTCAAATTCACCGGGTATTGTAGGAGGTTATTTAGGTGTCGGATTAGACGAGTTTGGCAATTATTCTAGCGTTATTGCTGGAAAACAGGGTGGCATCTCGAACAATCCAAATGACAAGCTACCTGATGCAGTAGGACTTAGAGGCAGGGAAAGCACAATCCTAGCCGACAATTATAAATTTTTAGGTTCTAGTCTTTTAACTAACAGTTTGACCGGGGTTTCCATTGGTATAGACAATAAAGATACAAGCATTCGCGCTGAAGCTAAAAGAAGCGTCCAAATTACCTTATTTCCGACGACTTCAGCAACACCTAACCGTCTGACAGTTGCCTTAGACTTGAACAGCAACGGCACATTTGATGCGGGCGAAACACTGCTCGACATACCAGATTTGGCAAGCATAAACGGAGCAGTGCCACCTACTTTTAAATTTGGCTTTGCTGCTTCGACAGGGGGAAACACAAACATTCACGAAGTTAACAATGTCATCGTCCAAAGTATAGATCCGCCTACACTCGTAGCCGATGTTTCCATTGTTAAAAAAGGTCCGCTCTATGCCATACCCAACAGCACGATTACCTATACGATTACCTCCACAAATAACGGGCCAAACAGCGCCGAAAGCGTCCTGATTCAAGATCCCCTGCCCGCAGGCTTAAGTTTCGTCGAAGCCTCCGACCTCGCCACATACAACTCCACAACGAGGACGGTCATCTGGCCGGCGATTCCGACTCTGGCTAACGGTGCTAGCCAAACCCGCACCATCACCGCCACAGTTTCCCCAACAGTCACAGCTCCCTTAACTAACACTGCCTATAGCACCTCCAGCACTTTCGACCCAAATCTAGCTAACAACAATAGTTCCCAACCCATCTCTCAAGTCTCAACTACAATTGTTGCTGCTCTTGCCGACGTTGTTACCACCAAAACCGGGACTGCGGCAGCAGCACCGGGTGAAACAGTTACTTACACAATTTCCACAGTCAACAACGGCCCCAGCACAGCCGAAAACGTCACCATTACCGACAGCATTGTTCCCGGTTTAAATATAGTTAGTCTACCCAACGAGGCTGTTTACAATGCAGATACTGGGATTGTCACCTTCCCAGCGATTCCCAGCTTGCCTTCGGGTGCTCCTCCTGCCATTAACACAGTCCGCTTCATCGCACCTGCATCTGCATCCGGCAGCGTCAGCAACACCGCCAGAAGTACCTCAGCTACCCCTGATCCTTTTCCTGAAAACAACAACGGTACTGATCCGCTGGCTACAGTCACCACACCTCTGACACCTAGTGCCGACGTTGTTACCACCAAAACCGGGACTGCGGCAGCAGCACCGGGTGAAACAGTTACTTACACAATTTCCACAG
>NZ_JAUBPN010000047.1:19602-19944 GCF_036700745.1 Microcoleus sp. S36a_B3
CAGCTTGCCTTCGGGTGCTCCTCCTGCCATTAACACAGTCCGCTTCATCGCACCTGCATCTGCATCCGGCAGCGTCAAGAACACCGCCAAGAGTGACTCCTCTACCCTAGATCCGACTCTCAGCAACAATGACGGTACTGCGCCCGGTGCTAGCGTCACCACGATTCTGACACCCA
The DNA here is from genome assembly GCF_036700745.1 of Microcoleus sp. S36a_B3. Taxonomy (NCBI): domain Bacteria; kingdom Bacillati; phylum Cyanobacteriota; class Cyanophyceae; order Oscillatoriales; family Microcoleaceae; genus Microcoleus; species Microcoleus sp. S36a_B3. Next base: position 19,779 of record NZ_JAUBPN010000047.1, read on the forward strand.
ACCAACCACCAGAAGCGACACCTACTAACCTCACGGTAGGGCCAAACAGCAGCGCCCCGGTGCCCGGATTGGGAGGTAATGATCCAGACGGGTCGATCGCCTCCTACACCATCAACACCCTGCCACCAGCGGCCCAAGGCATCCTGTTTTTAGGAGATCCAGCCAA
>NZ_JAUBPN010000048.1:0-19724 GCF_036700745.1 Microcoleus sp. S36a_B3
CGATCGCGCTTGAGCCAGTCGTCGAGTACATCAAAGATGCCTCTTTCGGTCTGGGCGCGTCCGACTGCGATTGTCATAGTTATAAAATCCTCTTGCTTGTTAAAAGACCAAGGTTTCTAATTAAAGTTAACATAACTATATATTATAAGTTGATAAAATTTCAACTCAAACACCAGAATTTCCCCACTAGATGCGTACTCCCTCAGTCGCGATCGGTTCCACAAGCGAGAAATTCGAGGTACTTCCAAGCCAACTGACTCGCTTTTCGCCGGCGCAGTTAAGGGTGGTTGAGGAGCCAGTCGCGCCAAGGAAGTGCGAGTGAGGTAGGCTAGTTGAATTAAAATTTGGCTTTAAGGCTGTTTAATCTTATGACTGCAAAAGCAACGACCTCGATCGATTCTATCCTCCGCTACGAGGTTTTGGGTTCCCGCCGCTTCAGCAATTACTGGTGGGCGACGATTGTCACCATTGGAGGGACTGGTTTCCTGCTTTCGGGCCTTTCGAGCTACTTGCACGTCAACCTGCTGCCTTTTGCTGACCCGACTGAGCTCATTTTTATCCCCCAAGGCATTGCGATGGGTTTCTACGGTGTCTGCGGCGTGCTGTTGGCACTTTACCTGTGGCTGACTGTTCTGTGGGATGTCGGCGGCGGATACAATGAGTTCGATCGCAAAACTGGTAACATTCGGATCTTTCGCTGGGGATTTCCCGGCAAAAACCGTAAACTTGATTTTACTTGCAAAACATCCGACGTGCAATCTGTGCGGGTGGACATTAAAGAAGGTCTCAGTCCCCGCCGCAGCATTTATCTCAAGCTGAAAGACCGCCGTCAGTTTCCCCTAACTAGAGTCGGACAGCCGATTGCTTTGTCTGATGTGGAAAATCAAGCTGCGGAATTAGCTCGATTTTTGCAAGTTCCCCTAGAAGGACTGTAGATATTTTCGATTTTCGATTTTCGATTGTTAATGTCTTGTCGTCTTGTAGGGTGCGCTTCGGCGCATCAAATCGAGAAATCTCGGAATTTAGAGATTGGGAATTGGGGATTTTCGATGACAGAATTCGTAATGTCTTGTAGGGTGCGCTTCGGCGCACCAAATCGAGAAATCTCGGAATTTAGAGATTGGGAATTGGGGATTTTTGATGGCAGAATTGGTAATGTTTAGTAAGTTGGACGGCGACGCACCAAATCGATAAATCTAGGGTGCACCTCGCCGTACACATTACCCGGTTGAATGAAAATGAAAGTGAAAATACAAATGCAAATGCAAATCAAAATTCAGCGGTGGTTGTTCTCACTTTTAATAATTGGTGCGTTGTTTGTCGGGGGATGCGGTAGTTCCCCACAGGCTAACTCAACTCCGACACCGAATCCGGTGTCTGGTGAAAGCATTTCTTTGACTCCACCTCCGTCTCCTTCTAATGCTGTGGCGGTGAGTTCGCAATTTAGCAATTTGCCGCGTTTGGAAGGAAAAGCAACGGTGGTGATGATCGTCAAAGGTGCTCCAATTACGATCGAAGTTGACGGCACAAATACGCCAATTACTGCGGGCAATTTTGTCGATTTGGTTCAGAAAGGTGTCTACGACGGGCTGGTATTTCACCGAGTAGTGCGGGAACCTCAGCCTTTTGTAGTTCAGGGCGGCGACCCGCAGAGTAAAGACCCTAAATTCCCTACGGCGCGGCTGGGAACTGGGGGTTTTATTGACCCGAAAACATCTGCAGAACGCAGGATTCCTCTGGAAATTAAAGCTAAAGGTGCTCCGAGTCCGACTTACAGCAAAACGCTAGAACAAGCTGGAATCGATCAAAAACCTGTGTTGATGCACACTCGCGGGGCTGTGGCGATGGCTCGATCGCAGAGTCCTGATTCGGCTTCTTCTCAGTTTTACTTTACTTTGACCGATGTACCGTTTTTGGACGGTAGCTATGCGGTTTTTGGGTACGTGAAGGAAGGGATGGATGTGGTTGATAAGATTGAAGCGGGCGATCGGATTGAGAAGGCTACTGTTACTCAGGGTTTGGAAAATTTTAAACCTGGTAGCTGAAGGTAGTCATTAGTCATTAGTCATTAGTCATTGGTCATTGGTCATTGGTCATATCAATTCCGGTTGCACTCATACATGACTGTTGACTGTTAACTATTGACTGTTGACTGTTGACTGTATTTTATTATTCCGATGCAACCGGAAACGATATGATTATTCATTAGTCATTAGTCATTAGTCATCGGTCATTGGTCATGAGTCATTAAGGATGAAGGATTGACTGACAAACTGGTGACTGATGATTTAAGGTGGGAGCATTTCATTTTTACATAAAGCATTTTTTGTTGTATTACTGTCCTTGAAAAGCGAGCTATAGAAGGAAGCGAACTTCGGAGGACACTACATAAACAAAACTGAGATGCTCCATTACGGCTAAGTACAAAAATGGATGTTGTTGTTACTGGAATTGGTCTTGTTTCAGCTTTGGGTAATCTGCCAAATAGCTGGAAAAGACTGTTGGCGGGTGAGTCTGGAATTGAGATACATAAACCTTTTTTAGAACTTGAACCGCGAGTTTTGGCTTTGGTTGGTACAAAACCTGCTGATTTAATAAGTTTAATTCTGCCTGTTTTAGCAGAGGCTTTGCAAGATGCTAATTTGACTTTGCCTTTGCGCGATTGCGGAATTGCGATCGGTTCTAGTCGAGGATTTCAGGGAAATTTGGAACAGTTGGGAAGTGAAGGAAGAGGGAAGAGGGAAGAAGGAAGAAGGAAGAGGGAAGAAGGAAGGGGGAAGAGGGAAGAGGGAAGGGAATGCTCAATTTTCGATCGCCCATTCCCGATTACCGATTATCGATTCGTGGATTTTTTGCCTCATATGGGGGCGATCGCGGCGGCGAGAGCAATTGGCTCGACGGGGCCCGTGCTCGCGCCGATGGCTGCTTGTGCGACGGGCCTGCAGTCGATCGCCCGCGCTGTTGATTTGATCCGCACTGGTGAGTGTCAGCGGGCGATCGCAGGTGCTGTGGAAGCGCCGATTACACCACTGACTGTGGCTGGATTTAACCGGATGGGTGCTTTGGCCGACACTGGCTGCTATCCGTTTGACGAACATCGCGAAGGTTTGGTGCTCGGTGAAGGCGGGGCTTTATTTGTATTAGAATCCGCCGAGTTGGCAAGCCGTCGCGGTGCTAAAATTTACGGGCGAGTTTCGGGTTTTGGCTTGACAAATGATGCTTGTTATGCTAACGCACCCGATATCGGGGGGGAAAGTGCGATCGCGGCGGTAAATCAATGTTTGAAACGCAGCAATTTAGCAGCCGTTGATATTGATTTTGTTCACGCTCACGGTACTGCAACTGATTTAAACGATCGACAGGAAGCGCTGTTAATTGAAAAATTGTTTCGCCCTGGAGTTGCTGTTAGTTCGACTAAGGGGGCTACTGCTCATACTTTGGGAGCTTCGGGAGCCTTGGGCGCGGCTTTTTGTTTGATGAGTATTCGAGATGGGATGTTGCCGCCTTGCACCGGCCTGAAAAAACCGGGGTTTGAATTAGATTTTGTTCGCTGCAGGCGATCGACTCTGGTGAGAAATGCGATTTGTTTGAGTTTTGGCTTTGGCGGGCAGAATGCTGCGATCGTCTTATCTGGCGATCGTTAATTTTTGGCAATGCCAGTCGATCGACATTTAAATTGTGCGCTCTCTCTAAAGTTAAAATCTTGTAATGGCTGCTGCAGAACTCGATCGCACATCTAATAAAAATCTCAAAAATATTACCATATTTATGGATTTTAGTCAATTAGCTAAGAATTTGCGCGAGATTGCTGCTGCTGTCTGAGTCGGGCTCTGCATTCCGGCGCTCACCCTTTCCCGGCCAGGGATGCCAGAATATAGAGCCAGATTCAAGCAGTATTGTCTTTTATCAACGCATCGATGCCGATCGGCGAAAATAGAAAAAATAAACTGTTTAAATTAAGCATTAGGTACTATCTCATGGATCTGGCATCTCATCGATTTATCTCTTATTTTGAACCTCTGCAAGCTGCTCACCTGTGTCAAATAGCTGTATTGGAGAGTTTTGCTGAGGAAACGCTAGTTTTTGACGAAGGAGAAGCGGCCGATTTTTTCTATCTAGTTTTAGCAGGTGCAGTCGAGTTTAGCAAGCGGATTGAAAATAATAAATATCAAGCTATTGCTATCGCTAAGCCAGACGATTTTTTTGGCGAACTCGGAGTTTTAGACGGAGAGCCTCGCAGTGCTAGAGCTGTGGCATTTGGCGGCTCGACTTTGGCAAAAATAGGTCGCCAAGAACTAATAACAACTCTAGAGTTGGCTCAAGGCAGTTCCGTACTGCAAATGTTTAATTTCATTATTAAAAACTTGCGCGATACTACAGATCAATATGTTAGCCAGTTCGTACACAAACAAAAAATGGTATTAGTCGGAGAAATGGTGAGTACAATTATTCACGATTTCAAAAGTCCTTTTACGGGAATTAAACTCTCCAGCGAAATGCTCAAAGAAATGCACCCCGATGAGGAAACTCAGGAGTGGTGCGAACTTATTCAATTACAAGTTCAGCGAATGTTGGGGATGGCTGAAGAAGTATTAGAATTTTCGCGCGGTAACTCTACATTAAGTAAAAAACCAATCAATTTAATCCAGACGTTGCAGCAGTTTGAAAAATTGAACAGAGTTTATTTTGATGCGGCAAAAGTAGATTTAGTGCTGCGGGTAACAGAAGTAATAGTGGAAGCCGACGATAATAAGATTTTGCGCGTTTTGCAAAATTTAGTTGGGAATGCTGTTGAAGCTTTTGGCGGGCGCGGCGGGCGAGTTGAGATTATTGTGACACAAAGCGAGGAGTGGGCAGAAATTAGCATTTACGATAACGGCCCCGGCATTCCCTCATCAATTAAAGACAAGTTATTTGAACCGTTTGTGACCTACGGGAAGCGGACTGGTACTGGTTTGGGAACGGCGATTGCTAAGTCGATTGTTGATGCTCACAAAGGAAAAATAACCTATGAATCGGACAATGAAAAAGGGACAACTTTTTACATCCGATTGCCAATCAATATTGTAGAATCGGAGCAAATTTAAGTAGCATACAGATATCTAGATTTTCTCAATCTTCGTGAAATATAATGTGTAGCGAGTGGCAAAATCAAGTAGAATTTAATTAATGAAATGCTAAAAATCTGATGCCAGTTACTATTCAAACCTTACCCGCAGAAGTTATCAATTTAATTGCCGCCGGCGAAGTGATTGACTCGATCGCCGCTGCGGTACGAGAATTAGTTGAAAATTCTCTGGATGCTGGTGCAACTCGCATCGTTGTGTCTGTCTGGCCCGAACAGTGGCGGGTGCAAGTTGCAGATAACGGTACGGGGATGGATCTGGAAAATTTGCAGCAGGCGGCTTCGCCTCACAGTACGAGCAAAATTACCACGGAAGCAGACCTTTACAAAATTACTACTTTGGGATTTCGCGGGGAAGCTTTGCACAGTTTGGCTCAGTTGGGCTGTTTGGAGGTTTTGAGCCGATCGAACGATTTGGGATTGGGCGATTTTTGGAAAAATCGAGAGTCTGCACCAAACCCGGCCAATTCATCGTTTAAGAAGGAAGCAGTTAAAAATGCTCGATCGGGCTGGCGGGTGGTTTACAGCAGGACGGGCGTTGCTGTAGAGGTGGAAACAGTGGCGATCGCGCCTGGTACGGTAGTCACTGTGTCTGATTTGTTTGGCAATTGGCCTGTACGCCGCACGTTTTTGACTCCGGCACAGCAAATGCGATCGATCCAATCAATCATTCAGCAAATTGCTATTTGTCACCCGCACGTTAATTGGCAGTTGCGTCAAGGAAATACTGCTTGTTTCTACGTCACTCCTAGCAGTACAGCGGAACAAATTTTACCTCAGTTTGTGCGCGGCGTGCGAGCAAGCGATTTGCAATATTTAAAGTTAGATTTGCCTTCAGTTTCTGAAAAGAATAAATTGCCAGATAGTTTCGCACAGGCGCAATTATTTTTGTCAAAAACAGGGGCGAGTTACCAATTCCCAATTCCCGATGCCCAATTCCCAATTCCTAATTCCCAGTCTCTGGAGTTAGTAATTGGTTTGCCCGATCGCTGTCACCGCAGGCGGCCAGATTGGGTGAAGGTGGCGGTGAACCGGCGGGTTGTGCGATCGCCCGAATTAGAGCAAACTATTCTCAGCGCCTTCGCCCGTACTTGTCCGCGCGATCGCTATCCCGTGTGTTTTGTTCACCTGCAAATCTCCCCATCAGAAATCGACTGGAACCGCCACCCGGCTAAAGCGGAAATTTATCTGCACGATCCGAGTTTTTGGCAAGCACAAGTTAGCGCGGCAATCGATCGGGCTTTGCACTTGAATGATGAAGTTTTGCCAGCGCCACATATTCCCGATCGCGTGGAACAATTGCTGAAGGTGTCGGAACAAAAAAGTGCTTACAGTGTAGGGGTTTCGGCTCGCCAGAACGATGAAGGCGGCGAAGAGCCAAAAAATCATAAAATAGGATTGATGGAACTCAGGGCGATCGCACAAGTTCACAATACTTACATTGTGGCGGAACATTCCAGCGGAATGTGGTTGATAGAACAACACATCGCTCACGAGCGCGTTTTGTACGAAAAATTGTGTGCGGCTTGGCAGCTAAAAAATCTCGAAAAACCAGTAATTCTCAGTCAATTATCGGCGCTGCAAATTGAGAATTTATCCCGCTTGGGTTTGGAAGTAGAAATATTTGGCGAACAGCTATGGGCGGCGCGAGAAGTGCCTGAATTGTTAGCCGATCGAGATGACTGTGCGGCGGCGCTTTTTGAACTCAGTAAAGTCGCAGATTTGCAAGCTGCTCAAGTTGCTACTGCTTGTCGCAGCGCTATTCGCAACGGTACTTCTTTGAGTCTTTTGCAAATGCAAAATTTGTTGAATGAATGGCAACAAACTCGCAATCCGCGTACTTGTCCTCACGGCAGACCTATCTATTTTGCTTTGGAAGAATCGACTCTGGCTAGGATTTTTCGTCGCAGTTGGGTGATTGGTAAAAGTCACGGTATTTGAAGGTGTGCGTTACATACTAAACTGTTTTTTTTACCGCAGAGGGCGCAGAGAACGCAGAGAGGAGGAAAATAGAGGTTTTGTTGAGGGTTTTTTGGGCAACTGGATATGCTGTTTTTTTTACCGCAGAGGGCGCAGAGAACGCAGAGAGGAGGAAAAGAGAGGTTTTGTTGAGTTTTTTTTGGGTGACAGGATATGCGGATAAAATGTTAATTAATGTTGAGTAAATTATTATTATGGATTTGACGATCGCCCGACAACTTTTTTACCAAGAAATTAGTCAGCCAGACAACTCGATCGACCTGGCGAAAGCTGCTTTGTATGTGGCTTTGGAGGAATACCCGAATTTAGAGCTTCAAGCGTATTTAAATGTTCTCGATTCGATCGCCGATCGAGTGCGTTTGCGCCTCCCGCCACAGAATTATCCCCTGCGGATCATTCAAACTATTAACGGCTATTTGTATGAGGATTTGGAATTTTCGGGCAATGATGCTGATTATTATGACCCCCGCAATAGTTTTTTGAATCAAGTGCTCGATCGCCGTACTGGGATTCCGATTTCTTTATCTCTGGTTTATTTGGAGGTTGCTAAGCGCATTGATTTTCCGATGGTGGGGATTGGGATGCCGGGACATTTTTTAATTAAGCCGGATTTTGAAGGTGCTGGGATTTTTGTGGATGCGTTTAATGGTGGCGAGATACTATTTCCTGAAGATTGTCAAGGGAGACTTTCTCAAATTTACGGTCAACCGATGGAGTTACAACCGGCTTTTCTCGCCCCGGTAAGTACGCGGCAGTTGTTGGGGCGAATGCTGGGAAATTTGAAGGCGATTTATTTGCAGCAGCGCGATGCGTTGAGGGTGTTGGGGGCGATCGAACGGATTTTGCTGTTGTTTCCCGATGCGCTGTTGGAAAGGCGCGAGCGCGGAATTCTTTTCTATCAAATTGGTCGTTTTGCCGAGGCGCGGCACGACTTGGAACTATACCTGACAAATGCTCCGAATGCTGAGGATGCTGCTGCAATTCGCCAATTGCTCGCAAGGCTCGATCAGAACTAAGTTAAATGGGCGATCGCACAACATCGCACCCCAAGCTACACTCGATAAGTTTTACAAAGTTCGATCGAATTTTTGCAAATCTGGACATAACATATAACCGAGCAATTAACACCTATCTTTTGATAGGTTACATTTGCTCGACCTGACTGTAAAATATTATGTCATTTACGGAACTCCTGACTCCACTTTCTCGACAGATACCCGCAGAGGCGATCGATCGAAACTGTATTTTGACGTAAAGAGGCACAAACCCATGAACTTTAAGTTTCAACAAAATTATCTCAACGGAATGCAACCACAGTCAGCCCATTTTACCAAAAAAATGTCAAAATCTTTATCATTAGGTTTGGCACTTTTAATCTCGACAAGTGCAGTATTTCTCAACAGCAGCAAAGCCTTTGCACTAGACAATGTTACAGTAAAATACGGGGCAGTTGACGTAACTTTACCGATGAGCGACTTGCAAAGCTTTGCACAAACCGGCCAAGCATCACCTCAATTGCAAAGCGTTCTGAATCTGGCGAAACAAAAACCCGAAGCGGTGCGCGAAATATTAACGCGAGAAGTGGCTTTAGATTCCCAATTAGTAATGCGGCTGGCAAATACTTATTTTGGGGAAATTGTTTTCAAAGAATTGGGCGAGGTTGCTTATACGCCGACAACTCGGCTGCAAAGCGCGCCGGCACTGCGCGATGCTTTAGTCGCAGCTTCTAAAGATGGCAAAATATCGCTGATCGAAGTGATTCAAAATTACGGGCCTGCCGCTTTAGAAGTGAATGGAGATCAAGCGATGGTAATCTATCAGCGAGTCATCAAAGATTTGCAAGATATGCAGGATATCTATAAGAATTCCCCAGCTTTGCAAAATACTGCTGGTCAAGCAAGACAAATGATTTGTCAGCCAAATTCATCACCGGGGGCTGGGAAGTAAATAATATCAATTACGGTTGCACTCATACATAATTGTTGACTGTCAACAGTTAACAATCATCTATGGTTGCAACCAGAATTGGTATTACCTATTAGCTATTACTAATTTCTTGAGATAATTGCTCCGCTACTCGTTTGAGTCGGCGGAGTTGGTCTTTCATGTCTTTTTTTGTCAAAGAAGCTGCAAAGCTATTGAAACCAAATCTAATTAAAGGATTGGGGATTTGGAATTCAAAGCGGTTAATCAAAAGAGTTCCTTGGATGTGGGGCTGGCATTCCCAACGATCGCACCCTTGGAAAAATCCGTCAAACCCCCAAACAATTAAACCGGGTTGTCGCTCTAACACCACGCTGTTTAAAGTGGGTTGCAAAACCGGAATTTTTATGATGAACAAGCTGCGGCTTCCCACAGCAGTATCCCACTCGCCCTCTGGTTCGCAGCGCAGCATGGGATTGAGCCACTTGTGCATCAAAGTGCGATCGACTATACAGCGCTCCACCAAGGTGGCTGCAGCGCCAATTTCAATTGATTGCTCGAAAACTTGACGAATTGACATGAAAACCTGCAAGCTAGAAGCGTATTCTGACAGTTTTTGATCTGCCTTGTCAAATGTGACGTCAACCTGAGAAAAAAATGAATCAAACTTGGCAAGAAATAACTCAACAGATATCGAACCCAATAGCCGTTATGTCCGATGGCTTACGCCCCGCTACGCTACGCATTTTGGCACAAGTCCAACCCGCCGCGAATCCCCTGGCTGATGCCGAACGCGGAATTAACGATTTTGTGGTGGGTTCAAACCTGGAAAATCTCCTCTGGGCGATCGGTATCCTGCTAATTGGCTTGATCGTATCAGCCCTGGTCTCATCTTTAGTCGGGGGATTGCTCAAAAAGACTACGATAGACAACCGACTGGCTGGTTGGATTACTGGCCGCCCGGAAGGACAAGGATCCCCGCAAGTGGAAAAATGGATTTCCGCTGCGGTATTCTGGATCATTTTTATCTTTTTCCTAGTTGCCTTTTTCAACCGGCTGAATTTAACGGCTGTCTCGCAACCCCTCAATACTTTTCTCAATCAAATTGCTGGTGCTTTGCCGAAGTTAGCCAAAGCCCTAATTTTTCTGGGGATTGCTTGGGTGTTGGCGACAATTGCCAAATTGGCTCTATCGCGGGCGATGCGGACTTTTGGCGTAGACGAGCGCTTGAATCAGCAGGTGGGGAATGCACCAAACGAGAATCCTTTGCTGCTGAGCGAGACTCTGGCGAATGCGCTGTACTGGTTCATTTTTCTGCTGTTTTTGCCGTCGGTTCTCGAATCGCTGGAATTGCAGCAGGCTTTGCTACCAGTTAATAATTTGCTAAACCAAATTTTGGCGGCAATTCCGAAAATCCTGGAAGCTTTGGTGATTGGGTTTATCGGCTGGCTGCTGGCTCAAGTGGTGCAGCGGATTGTTACGAACCTGCTGGCTGCTGCTGGGGCGGACAGTTTGGGCGCTCGGTTTGGTATTTCCCGGAGTTCGGGCGGACAATCGCTGTCGTGGATTATCGGTACGATCGTCTACGTGTTGATTTTGATTCCTACGGCGATCGCAGCTTTGAACGCTTTGGACATCCAAGCGATTTCGCTGCCGGCCATCGCGATGCTCAACACGATTCTGGGCGCGCTTCCCAACATTTTCACAGCAGCCATAATTCTGGCAGTTGCTTACATTTTGGGGCGCTGGATCGGCGATTTGGTGACTAATATCTTCACCGGAATTGGGTTTAACAATATCTTTTCTTGGTTGGGAGTGCAGCCGAAACAGCCGCTACGACTACCGCCGAGTTCGATCGATCCTGAAGCAACGATTCTGCAAGAACCGGATCTGCCGGCCCGCACGCCTTCGCAATTTGTCGGCATTGTGGTGCAGGTAGGCATCATGCTGTTTGCTGTGGTTGCTGCTACCGACGTGCTGGGGATTCCGGCGCTGACGGCGATTGTCAGCGGTATTGTGCTGGTTGCAGGTAGAGTGCTGGCCGGTTTGGTCGTATTTGCGATCGGCTTGTATTTAGCGAACCTGGCCTTTAGTTTGATTGCTAGTTCTGGAACTCGCCAAGCGCGGTTGTTGGGCCAAACCGCTCGCATCGCGATTATTGCTTTTGTGGCAGCATTAGCGCTGCAACAAATGGGCATTGGCAGCGATATTGTGAATTTAGCTTTCGGGCTGCTGCTAGGGGCGATCGCAGTTGGAATTGCTCTAGCCTTTGGTTTGGGTGGCCGCGAGATTGCGGCCAACGAACTTCGCCAATGGTTAGCGTCGTTTAAACAAGATAAAACGCCGCGTTTGTAACTCTATAAAATGGCGTTTGTACTTGACAAACGCCATTTTATTTGTTATTTGTTAGTTGTTATTTCTTATTTGTTATTTGTTATTTGTTATTTGTTAGTTGGTAGGGGCGGTGGATGGTGCGGGCCCGCCCTCTTAGTTGTTAGTTGTTAGTTGTTAGTTGTCATTCAAGACGGTCAGGATGATCTCAGTCATCGTTTTTTAGAGCTATAGCGGTTTTCAAGCATTGTGAAATATGCCCTATGCCCTATGCCCAGCGGCACCTCATCTTTCTGAGAAATGCTATAGTGCTAAAATAAAATTAGCGAGAACTGAGGAGGCTTAAACTGTGACAGTTTTCACTTCTATCGAACAATCAGAAATAGAATATCCCAGCAGCGGCCTGCTTTATACCTTCAGATTACAGCCTCGGATCGACAGGTTCGCTCTCCATCGCTAAAACTCCGAAAACGCACTCGTGAACTTGCCTCAAAGGAGCGCCCGCCACAAATCTCTCCAACGCTTCTATACCGAGAGCAAACTCTCGCAACGCCAAAGAACGCTTTCCTGAAAGTCCGCGCGATCGCAATTTTTCCAAATGTTCCGGCAATGAATATTCCAAACCGTAAATAATCCGCAAATACTCTTTAGCGCGACATTTTACCGCAGGCTGCACCAGTCCTTTGCTATTTTTTATAATAAAATCGATTGGTTTAACAACCATGCCTTCGCCTCCCCCATCAGTCAGTTTTTCCCACCATTTTATCCCGGCAGATTGGCTGTCAGAATCTGCAATTTCCACTACTTTGTATTCAGTAGCTAACAGCAATTCCGGGTCAGCTTGACAAATTTCTGCAATCTGTTCCATGTGCCAGCAGTGATTTTTGTCAGTATGAACTTTTCCCTCGGTTGCCAAGATGTGGAAAGGCGCTAATTTGAGGTCGGAGATGGATTTGACAGGCCAGCAGTAACGCTGGTAGGCTTTAACGTATTGATGCGCTAGTTGCGATCGCTCTTGGTGGCGACTCAGTAAATTGCTAACTTCAACTCCCCGCTGGTTTGCCTGTTCTAAGTTTTTAATCGCATCCGCAAACGCAGTATTAGAAGCTGTTCCCACTGTGGCGTACTGTTGCTGCAATAATTCTTGAGCTTTGGCAGACCAAGGCATCAATTCGCAGTCCAAACAAACCCAGTCAGTTTGAAATTTATCCCAAAAATTGCTAGCAGTTAAAGCAACATTGATTCTAGCTAAAAATTCGGTTTCTCTACTAGGATCATTGAAGAAATGCCGTCCGGTGCGGGTGTAACAAATACCGATGCTGTTGTTAAGAATCCCGAAGCGCTGTTTGGCCGCCGATTCATCTCGGCAAACAATCACCACTGCACGGGAACCCATGTGTTTTTCTTCGCAGACAACTGTCGATACGCCCTGCTGTTGGTAGTAGCTAAATGCTTCGGCTGGATGTTCTAAAAGTCCCGGTTCTTTGGAAGTAGCGACGGGAGACATTGTGGGAGGCAAATAAATCAGCCACTTGGGATTAGCGGCAAATCTGCTCATTACTTCCAGGGCGGCGATCGCATTTTCTGCTTTAATCGTAATGTTGTTTTGCAGGCGAGTGGAAATAATCCGCTTGCCCAATACGTCGGCAATGTCTAATATATCGTCAGATTGCTGTTGGGCGGTGAGAGGAGTTGTAACAGCAGTAAGTGCGATCGGCTTGACAGGTTCGCAGTAAACTCTAGCAGCCGCAACGCTGACAAATTCTCTTTCAGGATAGCGCAAAGCTGTTAGTTTGCCTCCGAAAACGCAGCCCGTGTCAATATCAACGGTATTGTTAAACCATTCTGTTTCCGGGACAGGGGTGTGTCCGTAAACAACTGCTGCTGTGCCGCGATATTCGGCGGCCCAATTGTAGCGGACTGGTAAGCCGAATTCATCGATTTCGCCTGTTGTTTCTCCGTACAAGGCAAAATCTCGAATTCTCCCGGATGCGCGTCCCTGAAATTCTGCTTTCATTCCGGCGTGGGCGACGACTAATTTGCCGCCGTCGAGGACGTAATGCCCGATCAAACTGTCTAGAAATTGGCGGATTTTTGTTTCCGCAGATTCGCGAAATTCGTCGGGCAAAGCTGCTATTTCTGCTAAGGTTTGTTCGAGTCCGTGATTGATTTTGACATTTTTGCCGTTGAGTTTTTTCAGCAATTTAATGTCGTGATTGCCGGGGAGGCACAATGCTGTTTCTGCTGCTACCATGTTGCACGCGAGTTTGAGGGTGTCGAGAATGCGCGGGCCCCGATCGACCAAATCGCCCAAAAACACGGCTTTACGCCCTTCTGGGTGCGCGTAGGTGGGAAAATCCCAGAAGCCGGACTCGCTGGTTTTTTCCACAATTTGATAGCCCAACTGTTGCAGCAATTGCTCTAATTCGCCGCAGCAGCCGTGAATATCGCCGATGATGTCAAACGGGCCGGACTCGCTTTTGCGGTTGTTCCACAGCGGTTGTCTGGCGACTTCTACCGCGTCGATTTCCTCTGGGGAACGGAGGATGTAAACGTAGCGAAATCCTTCGCGATCGAGGTTTCGTAGCGATCGCTTTAAATTCTGAACGTGGCGGCGAACTACGTGACTGCCAAAGTTGCGGTTTGGACGTTGTTGATTGCGATCGGCACACAATTTTTCGGGTAAATTTAGCACAATTGCGGCCGAAATGCAATGGTATTTTCGAGCTAATTCTAACAAAGGTTTGCGACTTTCCGGCTGAACATTTGTCGCGTCTATAACAGTTAATCGGCCTGCTGCAAGGCGTTTAGCAACGATAAAGTGCAGTAATTCAAAAGCATCTGCGGTTGCAGCTTGATTGTTTTCGTCATCGGAAACCAGGCCGCGACAGTAATCCGATGAAATGATTTCTGTCGGCAGGAAATGTTGGCGCGCAAAGGTAGATTTCCCGGAACCGGATGCACCGATGAGAACGACTAAAGATAGTTCTGGAAGGGTAATTTTCATAGTTTAATAGTGATTTACTCGTTACTAGGCTCTGCCTGGTAACGCAGATCCAGAGGCTCTGCCTCGAATTTTCATCGAACCTCGCGAGGCAGAGCCTCTGGCCATCGGTTCCCAGGCAGAGCCTAGGAACCAGTTATAGTTTAATAGTGATTTACTCGTTACTAGGCTCTGCCTAGTAACGCAGATCCAGAGGCTCTGCCTCGAATTTTCATCGAACCTCGCGAGGCAGAGCCTCTGGCTATCGGTTCCTAGGCTCTGCCTAGGAACCAGTTATTTTTATTAATAGATTTTGCATTGGGTGAATATTGCCATTTGCGTAGGCGAACCTACTTCTAAATCTTCGGTTCCCACACAACGAAACTCTACTGCAAACCCAAACCGTTCTGCAACCCCATTCGCCCAAGTTTGAAATTCTGCCCTCGTCCACTCAAAGCGGTGATCTCGGTGGCGAAATTTCCCTGCAGGCAAGTTTTCAAACCGCACGTTATATTCAATATTTGGAGTTGTGACGATCGCACTTTTGGGCCGAATAAACTCAAACAACACCCGCTCGAAAGCAGCCAACCGATCTAAATCGAGATGTTCGATCACTTCAATTACCGCCGCTGCGTCAAAATCTGTCAAGCGGCTGTCCCGATAAATCAGCGAACTTTGGATTAGTTGAATCCGAGATTGTTGTGCGGGAGATAAGCATTCTATTTGCAATCTTTCCGTGGCAATTTCCAATGCCCGGTGGGAAACATCGACTCCCGTAATTTGTTCGATCCCACTTTCTTTCAAAAGCAATCGCAGCAGTTTTCCCTCACCGCAACCCAAATCTACAACTCGCTTAACATTGCTGGCTTTTAAAACCTCCATCACAGCATCTAAACGCTGTTGGTTGAGACTAATTCGCTGTTCTAAAACTTCCTCTTCTTGCTGGTGAGAAATTTCTAGTTTCTCCTGGTCAAGATTATCGGCTTCTGCTAATTGTGCCACAGCAAGGCGCGTCAAGCGGCGCTGGCGTTTCAAATAGCGATCGGCAATTTGTTCGCGGGCGGGATGCGCGTTCAACCAACCTTCGCCGTGACGCAATAACTTCTCGATTTCATCATCGCCAACCCAGTAATGTTTGTCGTCATCCAACACCGGAATTAGCACGTAGAGATGGCTCAACAAATCCGCCAAACAAATTGTATTTTGCAGTTCCACCGAAAAGTAAGGACTCGTGCCCCATTCTGGAAATTGCGCGTCAAGAATCAGCGGTTTTGCTGTCACTTGATAGCCCAGCGGCTCAAACATTTCGCGCAGAAACTTTTGGCCACCGCGACAGGGCAAAACGGAGAGATTAACTGTTAGAGGGATTGGGCTTTCTGCGAGTTCTGGGCGGTCTTTGCAGCGACCGGATAGAGCTGTACTAAAGACTTTGGCAAGGGCGACAGACAGAAACGAAGAGGCAACGTAGGGGCGATCGTTCACGTATTGGTCGAGAGGGCGATCGCCCGATTTCGACTTGCCGCGCACCAAAGCAACCGGATCGACATCTAACAGCAAAGCCGCCGTGCATTTTTCTGCATTCGCTTCGGGATAAAACACGCTGGCTTGTCCGAAAGTCATCGGAAAGCATTGAAGGCGATCGGGATGTTTGTGCAGCAAATAACCTAAATCTGTAGCTGGGACGCGAGTTGTGGAGATGGTTAATAACATAATATTGGGAATTGGGCATCGGGCATCGGGCCTCGGCCAAACAGGGCATCGGGAATTGGTGTTTGTTATTGCATAATTGCTTCTTCTGACTACTGACTACTGACTACTGACTACTGACTACTGACTATTAAGATTGCTGTTTTTCCCCACTCCCCAAATCCAACTTAGCCCGCAACTCATCCTTAATCCGATTTAAAATAGAATCCTCATCCAAAGAAGACAAAATCTTGCTGACAACAGCCTTCGGCCCATCATCTCCCCAAGACGCACCGTTAGCCAAATAAGCCTTAGTAACTTGACCGATTCCGTAGCAAGAAACCCCAGCAATTGCAGCTTGCGTCACAGCCACAGAAAGATAAGGCCCCAAGGCCAAACCTCCCGTCGCCGGTGTGGCCAAACCCAACAATCCTTTCAAAGAACTTAAACCCAAATTAGCCAACAATTCCCCCGCAGTAATTCCCCCCATACTCAATGCAATCTTTTGCAGCAATTCCACCGCCCCTGCTTCTGTCATCGCAATGCCGTAAACTTTAGATAAAGTTAATATCATTACCACATCAATTACCGCACCGCTGAGAATATCAACTACAGTAACTGGATTTAGGGCGATCGCCACAGCTTTCGTCATTACCCCATTCCAGATAATGCGATTAGCCGCGTCATCTCGAATTTCCATTTTTCGCTGCACCAACTGCTCGTTAATATCCCCCGCACAAAGCATCGTATTCAGTGCTACCAAAGATTTTCCTTCCCGGTCTAAAATCTCCAAAATCTTTAGTTTTAGATCCTCAACTTGCGGCAAACTGCGAGTCATTTGCACGCTCATACTTCCGTCGGGACGGCGCACCGCCTGCGCCGTCAAAGGTGAAGCGGCAGACATCACAATTTCATCGGGAGATAACAATTCTCTCACGCGATCGTCCCGAATTTTGTGGTAAATTGCCAGCCTATCTGCATCGGGATACTGGTCAATTTTATTGAAAACTAATAACATGGGTTTTCCGGCTTCCCGCAACTGCGAAAGTGCTTGATATTCCACTTTCGTAATGTCGCCAGCAACTACAAACAATATCAAATCGGCTTGTTTGGCGACGCGGCGGGCTAAAAGTTCGCGAGTTTCGCCGTCAACTTCATCTATTCCCGGAGTATCGATTAATTCTACTTGCGATAAACGGTAAATAACTGGCGAAAGTCTATCGGGTAAACCGTCATCCACACCATCTCCCACATCCCACTGGCCAATAGTTGTGGTGCGAGTCACCCCGTGAGTCGGGCCAGTTTCAAACACATTTTGACCGAGTAGCGCGTTTAAAACCGAAGATTTTCCCCTTCCCACCATCCCAAACACAGCGATTTGCACGCAAGCGCGCTCTAGCTTGTCCAGCATTGTTTCCAAGCCGCCAATTTCCGGCTCCAGTCCAGTTCGCTCTTGTGGTGTCAAGTCGAGATTTTCTACTATATCTCGCAGAGCATCTTTAGCGCGGCGCAGGTTGAGTTCTGCTTGAATGTCTGCGAAACTTAATATTGTGTCGTCTAATTCGCGATCGACATTTGAATAATCCGAGGCTTCAGTCATTGTTACCTGATGTTATAGCTTTGCTTCACTTAAAGTTTTAACCGATATGATGCTATTCTAGCTTTTTCTGCGGGCTTTGTACATTAGCGACTCCGTAATGCTCGTGAGTGTCAACTTAAACCTGACCACCTTTGTATCTCTCGTTTATAGCCGAGGCCAGATCCCCCTAAATCCCCCTTAAGAAGGGGGAGTTTGATCAGAATCTTGTCCCCCCTTCTTAAGTTCGTTAATAGCCGAGGACAGCTCCCCCTAAATCCCCCTTAAGAAGGGGGAGTTTGATCAGAATCTTGTCCCCCCCTTTTTAAGGGGGGCTAGGGGGGATCTGGCCTCGGCAGCCAACAGAAGTATATGAATAAATTTGACCTTAACTTGACACCAGCAAGCAATGTTATGCTCTCAAAATATCATGTAAAATCTATTTAATTTACCACCAATGATTAACGCCAACAAAATAGCAAATTATCCATTTTTATTACGAGTAATAATTTTTCTATTAATTTTAGCAGCAATCTGGCTGCCCGTCGCCGCACCAATTTATCTCTTAGTTAAAGATAGCAACCTCGCAACTATTCTGACAATGGGATTGTTGTTTGCCGAGTTTCTGTTCCTAGTGCGGCGCTGGGGAAAACAGGTTTACGGACAAACGCAATTGCTCAAAAGTTACGGTTTAGTCAATACGCGACAAAACGGTTTTGAGCTTTTGACTGGATTGGCGATCGGCATTTCGATCGCTTTCACCCTATTTTTAGTGCAAGGACTGTTGGGCTTTGTCGCATGGCAAAATTCTGATAATTTGCCTCGAATCATCGCAGAAGGGCTTTTGAGCGCCTTGGGAGTGGGTTTTGCGGAGGAGTTGGTATTCCGTGGTTGGTTGCTGGACGAATTGCAGCGGGATTACAACAATCAAATTTCTGTGCGGGCGAATAGCCTGGTATTTGCCCTATCTCATTTTATCAAACCCGTGGAGGCAATGCTGCGGACTTGGCCTCAGTTTCCGGGCTTGTTGTTGTTGGGTTTAATACTGGTTTTGGCAAAGCGCAACTGTCAAAATCGGCTGGGTTTGTCGATCGGGCTTCATGCAGGTTTAGTCTGGGGATACTATATAATTAACATCGGAGAGTTAGTACGATATTCTGGCTCTGTTCCCGATTGGGTGACTGGAATTAACGGCAATCCGTTGGCTGGGGCAGTGGGGCTTTTGTTTTTGAGCGTCTTGGCTGTAGGAATGCGGCAAATGTCAGAACGTTCAAAAGGGCGATCGGATTAATCAATTCTTGAAAATGGCATAATAGATCAGACCATACTCTACAACCAACCTGGGGAAATTTTTATGCAGCTTGCTGAACTTCTACCACTCGTGAAAGATTTGCCTCACACTGACAAACTTTTACTACTGCATTTTATCGTATCCGAATTACTGCAAGAATCAGGTATAGTTCCGCTAGAAGAGCAAGGCAAAGCATCTAGCACTAATTCCTACAACTCTTTTGAAGCCGCTGCTGTTTTAGCAAAAGCATTATCAGAAGAAAAAACAGTAAAACATGGTTGATAAAGTCAGATTTGCGTTTGCCGAAATCGATCCGCAACTGGGTGCATTAAGTACATTGCCTTACTTGCCACTAACTTTAACTTATCGCAATTGCTCTTTAAGTGCATCAGGCTTGCTAGATACAGGTTCTAGTGTTAACGTATTGCCCTACGAAATGGGATTAAGATTAGGAGCAATTTGGGAAAGTCAAACACTTTCTGTTCCATTAGGAGGCAATTTGGCTAGGTTTGAGGCGCGGGCATTGGTATTGAGGGCGAATATTGAGCGCTTTCCTCCAGTGGATTTAGCTTTTGCTTGGACAAAAGACAGGAATGCTCCATTAATTCTGGGACACATGAATTTCTTTCTGGAGTTTGATGTCTGCTTCTACCGGGCTGAATTATTATTTGAAATTAGTCCTAAAAGAAGAGGCGAGCAAAGATAGGCTGGGTTTGTCGATCGGGCTTCATGCAGGTTTAGTCTGGGGATACTAAGCTGCTACGCAGCTAAACCGGATAAAATAGCATTGCCTTTATTTTTGATTTTTCGATCCCATTTAATAACCATT
>NZ_JAUBPN010000049.1:0-19313 GCF_036700745.1 Microcoleus sp. S36a_B3
ATTTTAAATCACCCTAACCTCTCGTCAGTCCTATCCTATGGTACTCTTGCTGCTTAAAAACTGTCCGAAGTATTGATCAATATGCACTTTGTTTTTATCCCGAAACGCCGTCAAGCCGTCCTGGTAGGCAAAATCGCGGAACGGCTGCAAGAAATTATTTTTGAGGTAGTGACTGAAAACAGATGGAAGATTATTGCTTTGGAGATTATGCCAGGTCGCGTACATTTATTGGTTAACGTTAAGCCGACTGATTCTGCTAGCTTTGTCATGCAGAGAGTCAAAGGCAGGGCTTCGAGTTACTTGAGGAAAGAGTTTCCTGAATTGTTGAAATTGCCTACTTTGTGGACTCCCACTTATTTTGTCGGTAGTGTTGGCAACGTTTCAACCGAAACTGTGAGAAAATATATCGAAGAACAGAGAAATAAATAATTTGCAACACTCGCAGCCTAAAGGCTACAACTGCGTTTCATCCCCGGCTTATTGACCGGGGTTCTCACGCGATACCCTATAGATGATGCAGCAGTCATATTTTACAAGGTCGCGAGTGTCAGTTAAGCCCGCCCCAGTCACGCGCACAATCGCGATCGATCTTTTGGCGCGCGATCGGCTTTAAGAATAAATAACCACACTTACCAAAATATTTTTGATTCTATTAATTCTACGTTCTATAGCCGTTGTCAAGCGTGGTGAGGTATGCCCTATGCCCAGCGGCACCTCATCTTTATGAGAAATGCTACACATCCCGCTCCAGTGTGCGTTTCGTTCTGAAAAAACCAAGAAATGGGGGGAATTCAGGCTCTAACAAGGTAATCCAATATGGATTGAGTTCGCACTTTAATCCCTTGTTAGATGACAACTTGTTCGTCTTGTGGGTGAGAACACTGTTCAAGTCCCATCCCGCTGGTGTTGCGGTGAAAGCATCACCCCTACGGTAGCGACTAGCTATCAATCCGTAAAGCGGGGTGAAAAGGCGGCAACTGGAAAACTTATTCTAGAATCCCGCCGAGCAGGAGTTTATGGGTAGCGAAAGCAAAGGTACATCCGAACCATCGTGAGAGAAAACCAGCGAAACAGGTTGATACGCGCTTGAGTCCCAAAAGGGCAAGGATTGGTAATAAAGGGACTTCACCCTCAATTTACCACAGGGTTGGCAATTACTGGCTTGACCAACCAAGCACTCTGTAATAAACCCGGTGGAAAGTACCACCCTAAAAACTCTAAACAAAGACGAACAGGAACGAAATAACCTACCGTTTGCTCTCTGAAAAAGTCGATTTTCAGAGTAGGTGCTAACCGTATGCAACGGCAAGGAGAGATTGGGTCAAAAGCGAAAGCTCCGCTGTAACGAGGGAGATATGCAGACAGACCCACGGTGTCTGGGAAGATAGAGTCTCCAGTAGCAATGTAAAAGTCATGAGCACGGTAAAACCGATGTATGAATGGAACAAGACTCCCTGGCGAAAGCTGGAAAAAGTCGTGTTCAAGTTGCAGAAAAGAATCTATCAAGCCGCCAATCGTGGTGATATGAAGGCACTTCGTAGACTCCAAAAGTTATTGATGAAATCCTGGGCTGCAAAATGCTTAGCGGTTCGTAGGGTTACTCAGGATAACAAAGGAAAAAAGACGGCAGGTGTGGATGGTGTCAAATCACTAACCCCAAAGCAACGCCTTGACCTAATAGGTAATATAAACCTGAGTACAAAGGTCAGCCCGACCAGGCGAGTATGGATTCCCAAGCCTGGTACAGAAGAGAAGCGACCTTTAGGAATCCCGACAATGAAAGACCGGGCATTGCAGGCGCTTGTTAAACTGGCACGCTTAACCAGAATGGGAAGCGCGTTTTGAACCGAACCAATACGGGTTCAGACCTGGACGCTCGTGCCAAGATGCTATCGGGGCAATATTTAATGCGATTAGGTATAAGCACAAATATGTGCTAGATGCCGACATCGCCAAATGCTTCGACAAAATCGACCATGAAGCGCTGCTTAAAAAATTAAATACATTCCCGCTTTTGTGCCGCCAAATCAGGGCATGGCTCCGAGCAGGGGTGATGGACGGACAGCAGTTGTTTCCAACACTTGAGGGTACGCCACAGGGTGGAGTCATTTCTCCACTACTGGCTAATATAGCTCTCCACGGGATGGAACATCGAATTAAGGAATTTGCCAAAACCTTGGACATCAAAAAGCCAAAAGGAAAAGGGCAAATAAGCTGGCAACAGAAATGTAAAAGCATATCCTTAATAAGATACGCCGATGACTTCGTAATTCTCCACGAAGACTTAACTGTTGTTCAAAAGTGTAAAGAGATTATCTCTGAATGGTTAAAAGGCATGGGTTTGGAGCTAAAAATTAGTAAAACAAGGATAGCTCACACAATGAGCAGCCATGAATGGCAGTCTCCAGGATTTGATTTCCTGGGGTTTAAAGTCAGGCAATATCCCTCTGGCAAATACACTAGCGGGAAAAATCCCCAAGGTGAACTACTGGGTTTCAGCACAATCATCACCCCAAGCTCAGCAAAAGTTAAAATACACCTCAAAGAAATCGCAAGAATAATAGACATCCACACAGTTAAGTCTCAATCACATTTAATTAAGAGGTTGAATCCTCTAATCATAGGGTGGGCTCACTATTACCGAACGGTTCCAAGTAGTAAAGTCTTCTATAAATTAGACTCCTTGGTGTATCAAAAACTCAGAGCTTGGGCAAATCATCGCCATCCGAAAAAATCGAAAACATGGGTGTCAAATAAATACTGGCAAACCATAGGCAATGATCACTGGGTATTCGCAACCAGGGAAGAAGGGATTAACCCTCTCCGGTTACGTAAACATGGTCAAATAAAAATCATAGACCATGCCAAAGTTAAAGGCGAATCGTCACCATACGACGGAAACCTGGTGTATTGGAGTACAAGAATGGGAAAACACCCTGAAAGTCCCAAAAGAGTGGCCACACTTCTTAAGATTCAAAAGGGTAAATGTTCTCACTGCGGATTACATTTTCGAGACGAAGATGTCATGGAAGTTGACCACAGAATTCCTAAATCAAAAGGTGGAAAGGATTCTTATGACAACTGGGACTTACTTCACAGACATTGCCACGATACAAAGACTGCAACAGATGGCAGTCTGGGTACAAAATCTAGCTGTAAAAGTGCTAAACCTAAGCCACCCTCACACACAGAATGGTTCTGGAAAGAGGATATGTTGGTAACGCGGTATGAGTGACAATCACCGAGTCATTGAGGAGCCGTGTGAAGAGAAATTTTCACGCACGGTTTTGGAGAGCGGCGGCTCTTGTGAGAGGGTCGCCGACTTTAATTACATCAGAGTGCCTTCAGCCTTCTACATAAATCCCTTCTAGAAGTTATGTTGAAAACCAAGCGCAAATCCAAAAAATCCAAACACAAGCACAGCGAAAAAACAACAGCACTCAGCAAAAAAGAAGTAGCCGCACAAAAACGCAAAACTTCAAAAAAGCGCAATGAATTAGTACAGGCGATCGTCATTTGCTGCCTGGTCAGCGCTGCTGTCAGCATCCCCCTGTTATTCGTAGCGCGCCCTAAGATTGCGATTGCAGGAGGCGTTGCTGTAGCCATTTTGCAGTTTTCCTACAAATACCCCCGTCAAGCTTTGTGGAGTTTTCTAATTTACCTCCCTTTTAGCGGTACAATTACTTACGCAATTGGCGGCGGGAATGCTGCATTTCAAGTAGCCAAAGATGCTTTCTACATACCCGCTCTCATCGGCCTCATTCAAAGCTGCAAAAAGAAACAGTTACCCCTGTTTATTCCGAAAGAAATGCTTTCAACCTTCAGCATCCTGTTGATGATGGCAATGCTGACTTTAATTTTTGTCAACGGGGAAATGCAGCTCAACCCGATGAAGGGCGACAAACCCATTCTGCAAGCAATTCTCGGCTTAAAAGTATTGATAGGTTACATACCGCTGATTGCTTGTACCTATTATCTGATCCGCACTAAAAAGGATTTGGTATTTTTTGGTAGAATGCACGTAGTTTTGGCGATCGCCTGCTGTCTTCTCGGTTTGATTCAATACCTGTTGCTGCAAAGTGGCAAGTGCGCCGGCACCAGAGGAATGACCGGAGAAGAATTATATAAAGCCACGCTGCAAGCTAGATGTTTTGTCGGAGGTTCTCTGGTATTCAGTCCCGAAGTCAAGTTTATCCGCTTACCGGGAACTTTTGTAGCCCCTTGGCAGTGGGCTTGGTTTTTAATTTCTAATGCTTTTTTAACCTTTGCTTCAGCCTTTTGCGATCCTTCATTCTGGTGGCGAGTTATCGGTTTATTTGGCATGGCATTAGTATTTGCTAATGCAGTTATTTCTGGTCAAAGAGCAGCTTTAGTTATGGTTCCAGTTACCACCGCTATCCTGCTCGTTCTCACGGGTCAATTTGTTAATTTCAAACGATTTATTCCCATCGGTGCAGGATTGGCAATTCTGCTGTTTTTCGGTGCAGCAACTAATCCGGGAGTTGTCGAACAGCGGTGGGAGAGTTTTGTTGACCGCTGGAATGCTGCACCGCCGCAGCAATTTCTGTTTAATCAGTTCGAGCAGAGCCACAATTTTATCATTGACAAACCTCTCGGTAGAGGTTTGGGACGAGCTACTAATTCAACGCGGATCTTTGGTTTCACGCAGCTAATTGAGACTTTCCAACCTAAATTGATGTACGAACTAGGTTATCCGGGAATGATTGCTTTTCAAATCATGCTTTTACACTTAGCTTTTCTAACTTTTCGAGCTTACCGTGCTGTGAAAGACAAAAATTTGCGGAGTTACGGAGCTAGTTTTTGGGTTTTTGTGGGATTTATTACGATCAATCCTCAATACTATCCGCTGGATGTAGATCCAGTGTCAGTGTATTACTGGGTTTTGGCGGGGGCGATTTTAAAGTTGCCCAAAATTGACAAACAAGTGCAGGATGAAAAACACTTGGAACTTGAGGGACATGAGTTGGAAGTTCACGACCAATTAAAGGAGAAAAAGATTATTGCATCGGCTCCAATTTGAGCAACGTTATATCGGAAACGCTCTAATATCATCTCCAGTCGAACAATTACAATCATTAAGCCAGGTTCCTAGTGCGGGCTTGAAGCAGCAGCATAAAAGCGGAATTCAGTCCGCACTACGAGCCGTTTTTATTGTGTATGCTATTCCAGATCCCAGTTAGAAAGGCAAATTAAAACCCATTTTTTTGATTCAGATACTAATTTTTAAAGCGTTTGTCGATCGATATGTCGCGACAGCATCAAACTCTGTTTAATTCTACCAATAATTAGCTCAAACATTTTTTTTCGAGATGGATTCTTGCTACTCGGTGGCATCCCCAACTCGCAACACATCAAATTCAAGTCAGTTGCACTCATCGCCGACAATTTTTGCCTCACCTCTAATTCATGACCCTTCTTAGCTTGCAAACGCAGTTCTTCATAAACTTCTAAAACATTTCCTGCCGATAAATTAGCAGGCTTATTCACATCAGCAGCCGTAGATAATTGCGAATTTTTAGACCCAGCAGAAAGCACGCCCCGCTTAACTTGAGCCTCAATCCTGGTTAATTTTTTGGAAACCTCCCGCAAGATTTCCTTAAGTTCGCCAATTTCATCAATTAACCCCTCGCTTTCTTGCTCATTAGCACCAAATATTTCTTTTTTAATCATTTCAGATAAGCCTCACACTCGCGCCACAGTTGCTCAAACTCTCTAACTAATTCTCGCGGCAGTTCTCCCTCATTAATCGCCCGTTTCAACCCGACGCTTTCCCGAATCGTCGATTCCAAAAATCTCACTTCTATGTTATTGTCTTTTGATATGTCAGCGCAAAGTCTTTTAACTTCTCTCATATAAAACTGAACTTCATTTGTCAGCAATCCTCCATAGGTTTTAGCTTTATTCATAAACACTGCTATCTTGGGAAACGGATAAGGTTCAATCCGTTTCTGGAGCGAGTTTAAAACTAAACTCAATCCCCTAGAACCAAAATAATCTGGATTGACGGGAATTAATATTAAGTCGCAGCAAGAGAGTACGCTATAGGTGAGGAGACTGAAAGAAGGCGAACAGTCAAAAAGCATCAAGTCGTATTTGGGGAGATTGGGAGAGTTGGCGATTTTGCCGCTGAATTGGCGGATGAAGTCTTTAACACTTTTTCCCTCAAATCCATCCAAATCCAACCAATACAGTTCTTCAACTGAAGGGATAAAATGTAATTGTTCGTCAATCTGATAAATCGTGTCGAAACCAACTGGAAATTTAAAGTTTTGTCCGGCTTTTTTAAAGACTTCGAGGGCGTCGTAAATCGTGAGTCTGTGCTTGAGAGATTGTTCGTACCACTTACCAAATTTATCATCTAAATGACCTGTATTTTCGTTAAGCCCGATCGCCTCTGTGAGCGACATTTGCGGATCTAAGTCTAACATCAAGACTTCTAAGTCGGTTCCTTGGGATATAATATTGCCCAGACTCCAAGTGACGGTGGTCTTTCCGACACCGCCCTTGAAGTTGATTACTGCTATTGATTTAGGACTCATGGCTGGCTTTGTTTGGATTTTGCTCAAATATAAATTAAAACATAACGATCGCCCAATTAGCGTTTGCTAAGTATGATTACTCGAATAATGGCGATCACCTTGAGTAGGCGATCGCCAGATTAACAGCGAGTCTCTTTTTAGAAAAGAACGTCAGGAAACTTGAAAACGTGACTAGCAATATTCCGCACCTTTGCTAATGGAACAGGTAATCCAGTTACACTGTAGCCTCGATTTGGTACTACTTTCTGCGAGAGTTCTGGCTGTTGCTGCGAAACTAACAACCTGAATTTACCCGGTTCGACGACCAATATCTCCTGTTGAGGAATGAAAAATATCCAGAGATCGGCTTGCGAAGTCCATCCCCAACAGGGACGGTTGCGATCGTCAAAAGCTTCAAAAAACAAGTTTCCAGTTTGCTTGGCTTTTAAATCGGTCTTATACTCAGCAGTTGCAGTTGAACCGTTTGGGCGAATTAGTACGCGGTCAATACCTGCTTTCTGATACTGTGGTAAATCTGAGACATCCTCAATGCGATAGCCATGAATCTGCAACCACTGGTCTACGATCGCCTCTCCTGTCTTTCCTACTTTCTTTTGAGTTTGGAAGTCGTATTCTTGTTTTTGGGAAAGTAGGGGTAGTGGCTGGGAGAATTCGGCTTCGTTGTGCTGATTATTCTTGTACATGATTAATTCCGTCAGCTAAGTTTTGAGTAGTGAATCACTACATCCCTAGCTTCGCAGTCACACTTTTAAAGTTCAGCCTAAGTAAGGGATGACTTTGGTATGAGTTGGATATAATTTTTAATAGCATCAGCTAAAATGGTCACAAATAGGGTAGTGAGACTATGGCAAACAGACCGCGGGCAAAGAGATCGCTCATAGCATCTGTAGCAGGCATCGAACAAGCCAGAATAGCTTTGACACACAAGGCTTGGACTTATGAGAATTTGGAACAGGAATTAACCATAAGTCGTCAGCCTGTGGTAAATTTTTTTACTGGCAAGACCGTTGACCGCAAAATTTTTGTTAATATTTGTCAAAAGTTAGACTTAGATTGGCAAACAATAAAAATAGTCGATTCTCCTATCAGTCCACCTGAATCGAAGCTAGAACAGAAAGAATCAAGGAACACACAACCTGCAAATGCTGAACCTGAGCAAATTGAGGAAGTGCTGGACAACTTTTGTGACGAGGTTGTGGTCGAGAGGGTGCGATCGCACTCTCCGATCTCTGCTGAGGATTTCGATGAACTGGGAATAAACAAGGCTAATGAAAAAGATTTTGAGGGAGCTATTGAAAATTTCAATCGAGCAATTAAGCTCAATCCTAATTATTCAGATGCCTACAATAACCGGGCTAAGGTTCGCTATGAACTAGGAGACTTTCCGGGAGCACTTGAAGATTACACAGAGGCGATATTGCTCAATCCTGAGTGTTCAGATTTTCACAAAAACGGGGGTATTATTTCTTGTGAATTACGTGATTACCGAGGATCACAGGCAGATCACAGCCGAGCAATTCAACTAGATCGTAACAATCATCAAGCCTACAATAGCCGAGGTTTTGCTCGTTTACAAATGGGGGATGTGCCAGGGGCACTTAAAGATTTTACCCGAGCAATTGAACTAAATCATGATTATGCCCTTGCTTGGAATAATCGAGGTCATGTCTACTTGGAATCCGGAAATCTGGAAAGAGCGCTTGAAGATTATACCCGGGCAGCTCAGCTAAATCTTAATAATCCTAAAATATTCTACAACCTGGGGGTTATTCACTATAGCTTGGGGCACAAAGAGAAAGCGCTTGAGGATTATAACCAGGCAATTGAGCTTAAACGAGACTTTGCTGAAGCTTATTACAACCGAGGCATTGTCCACTATGAACTGGGCGATTCCCACAGAGGAGATGAGGATTTGCACACTGCTAAAAATTTATATCGG
Organism: Microcoleus sp. S36a_B3; assembly: GCF_036700745.1. NCBI lineage: Bacteria > Bacillati > Cyanobacteriota > Cyanophyceae > Oscillatoriales > Microcoleaceae > Microcoleus > Microcoleus sp. S36a_B3. The sequence goes on from NZ_JAUBPN010000049.1 coordinate 8,500, forward strand.
GTGCAGGGAAAACAAGAAAATTACCAAAAGGTACTTAATCTAATAGAACAACTTCAGCAAGAAGATTGAGAGCGATCGCATTTAGTAAAGGGATAAAAAGAGCGCTCGCTAAATTGCTTAAAGCTTCAAATATACTACTATTCACTGTAATGATTCTTACAAGCTGCGATCGCAATTTCTTCATCCGTAACTTGGTAAACCAAACGATGTTCGTTATCAATGCGCCTCGACCAAAAACCACTTAACTCGTATTTCAGAGGTTCAGGTTTGCCCAATCCTTCAAAGGGCGATCGATCTATATCTTTAATCAATTCTACAATTTTGCGATAAATCTTTTTGTCTAATTTTGCCCATTCATTAAAATCTGCAAAAGCAGAAGATTCAAAAATAATTCTTCTACTCATTACAAATCCTGTAAATCGACTTCAACTAAATTTTGTCTGTCTTTAACATTTTCAATAGCTTTCAACAGTTTGTTTTTATTGATTTCCGATTTCAAAAGATATTCGGTTTCATCGCATTCTGAGACAATTATTTCAATCTCTTTATCTCCAAAAATCGCTTTGATTTGTTCTAAAAATTTACGATCTAGTTCGCTGGCTTTTAAACGATAAACTGTTGACATCGTTTTTACCTATTTTTGATTGCGTTAAAATGATTAATATTGTCTTTAAATACAGTAGTTTGAAGTTGACACTAAGGGCTGGCAAAATTGCCAGCCCTCAAGTTGTTTTAGCGTTTGACCAACTTCTTAGAAACCTTCCGCAAGCGAATTGATTTCGGTGTTACTTCCACCAATTCATCCTGGCCGATGTACTCCAAAGCGCGCTCCAAACTCATATCGACTGGCGCTTGCAATTGTGCCAATTCTTCACCGCCAGATGCACGGTGGTTTGTCAACTGCTTCGACTTGCAAATATTCAGCTCCATGTCTTCATCTCGGTTGTTTTCTCCGATAATCATCCCTCTGTAAACCTTAGTTCCGGGGGTAATGAAAAATACGCCGCGGTCTTCAGCATTTTTCAGTGAATAAGTAGTTGCAACTCCTTCTTCAAAGGAAATCAATACTCCGTTGCGACGGGCGATAATTTCTCCACCGAGGGGGCGATAGTCGAGGAAGCTGTGGTTCATAATTCCAGCGCCGCGAGTCAAGCGCATAAACTCGCCTCGGAATCCAATCAAACCGCGAGCGGGGACTGAAAATTCGATTTGGGTGCGGCCGGTGCTGCTGACGTGCATATCTTGCATTTCTGCTTTCCGCTGACCTAGGCGTTCGATGCAGCCGCCGACTGCTTCTTCGGGTACGTCTAACACCAAACATTCAAAGGGTTCGCAGGGACGACCGCCGACTTCGCGGAAGATTACTTGGGGCTGGGATACTTGGAATTCGTATCCTTCGCGACGCATATTTTCGATTAGGATTCCGAGGTGGAGTTCGCCACGGCCGGATACGAGGAATTTGTCGGGAGATTCGGTTTCTTCGACGCGCAGGGCGACGTTGGTTTGGAGTTCTCGCATTAGCCGATCGCGAATTTGACGCGATGTGACCAAACTACCTTCTTGACCGCAGAACGGCGAATCGTTCACCGAGAAAGTCATCTGCAAAGTCGGTTCATCTACCTTGATTAAAGGTAGCGCTTGCGGGTCGTTGGGACAGGTAATTGTCTCGCCAATATACGCATCAGCAAAACCAGCAACGGCGACAAGATTACCAGCAGAAGATTCTGGGATATCAATCCGCTTCAGGCCTTCAAAGCCCATCAATTTGGTAATTTTTGATTTGACAAGCGCGCCGCTTTCTGTGATTAAGACTGCTTGTTGACCAATTCTAATCGTGCCGTTGTGGATGCGACCGATGACAATGCGACCGACGTATTCTGAGTAATCTAAGGTGGTTACTTGCAGTTGTAGTGGCTTGTTGGGGTCGCCTACGGGGGGTGGTACGTGGTCGAGGATTTCTTCAAACAGGGGCTTCATATCTACCCCTTCGTCTTCGAGGTGTTTTTTGGCGTAACCGCTTAAGCCGGAACCGAAGAGATAGGGAAATTCGCACTGATCGTCGTCAGCACCTAGTTCGAGGAACAGATCCAAAACTTTATCGACTGCTTTGTGGGGATCTGCTCGATCGCGATCGATCTTGTTGACAAATACGATCGGGCGCAGTCCTTTTTCTAGGGCTTTTTTGAGTACGAACCGGGTTTGCGGCATCGGGCCTTCGTTGGCATCTACGATCAGCAAACAGCCGTCAACCATGCCGAGAACTCGTTCGACTTCGCCGCCGAAGTCCGCGTGTCCGGGGGTATCGACGATGTTGATCAGGGTTTCTCCGTACCTGACGGAGGTGTTTTTGGAAAGGATGGTAATGCCGCGTTCGCGCTCGATGTCGTTGGAGTCCATGACGCAATCTGGGATTTCTTCCCCTTCGCGGAAGATCCCGGACTGTCTGAGGAGAGCGTCTACAAGGGTGGTTTTGCCGTGATCGACGTGAGCAATGATGGCGACGTTGCGAATGGGAAGACTCATAATGCGTCCGAGACGTTAAACGGATTTAACTAAAGATTTCTTAATAATTGTAGCGCATTGAGTCAAGGGGCGATCGGGCGCTGCCGAATTGACATTTTGCCTGACCTACAGACGCCAGCATTATTAGGGATCTTTTTTATAATAAACACCAGTAGGGGCGATCGCCCCTGAAGACGCAACCAAAGAGCTGGCAAGCCGATCGATCGAGCATTTACCGACTTGCCTCGAAATAAAATCCCAGCCGTACAGTGTCCGAGAAGTGTTGCGAGCACAGGCTTAATCCAGCGTCTGCACGCCACCGCCGTTGACGAACAGCACCTGTCCGCTGACCCACTGAGATACAGGGGCTGCAAAGTAGAGAACGGCTCCGGCGATGTCTTCAGGCTCGCCCAAGCGTTCAAGCGGAGTATGGGCAAGCATTCGCTTTTCGACCTCTGGAGTCAGAACCGAAGCCAAGGCGGCCGTTCTGACAGCTCCAGGGCCCACGGCATTGACGCGAATTACCGGGCCGTAGTCGAAGGCCAGGTTTGCCGTCATGTGATTGATGGCGGCTTTGGAAGCAGCGTAGGCGCTGATGGCGGGGCTTTTGTTGATGGAACTCATCGACGACATATTGACGATCGAACCGTAGCCCGCTTTTTTCATGTGCGGCGCGCAGAGTTGCGACAGTCGCCACGCGCTGAAAACATTGAGTTGAAAGGGGCGCTCGAACTGCTGCTGCGAAATCTCGAACGGACTTTCTTTGCCGGCACCGCCGCCGCCAGCGTTATTGACCAGAACATGAATGCTTCCACACTCGGCGATGGTGCGTTCCACCAGACCAATTAAATCTTCGTCACGGAGCACGTTGCACTCCACAGCCAAAGCTTTGCCGCCACCGGCACCAATCTCATCGGCAACCTTTTGGGCGTCCGCTACTTTCAAATCGGCAATAACCACGGTGGCACCGAAATCAGCCAGCATCCGGCAACAGGCTGCACCGATCCAGAATGCCGTCTGTGTAGTTTTGCCACAGCGATTCTTCCCATGTCATGTCTTTAGTGGCATTCAGCGGGCGGAATGCGATCGAGTCAATTCGTGGATCGAGACGGTAAGGCAGCGGATCTGGCGCGCCCAGTCCGCGTGAAACGTTGACGGCGGGCATGAACTCGTTCATGTGCGCGACGCTCCAGCGCAGGGCGGGAAACTGGAAAAACGAGCCGTCGGCGAATTTCAACTGCTTATTTTTGGGCGCTGGGAAACCTTGCATCCAGCCCATTGCGATCGGATCGCTTTCCCGCGCGGAGAGAAATTTGCTTTCGGTTTGAGCCGAACTCGCGAAAGAAAAGACACTCATGCCTAAAAAAACAAATAAACAAACAAATGCAGAAACAGTAAATCCGTAATAAAAAAGCTTATCTTTACTTCGCATCGAAAGAAACCATAAAAAATAATGAGTCAAAGCGAGGCGCATCTTGCTTTCCTCGAAAGAAACGCTGCGCCGGCAACTAAGCCGCGCGCTGCAGCCAAACTTTCTATCATAACTCATATTCCGCAATTTTAACATACTTAAAATCTACATTATTTACCCTACATTGTCACATACCCTAATTGCTAATCAATGTAAATTTTAAACTATAAATTATAGCTATTAAGCAAATTTTTATTCGGTTAATAGACAGCACAAAATTGTATTTATGACCTTATTAGTCAATAGAGACAAGTACAGAAAAAATGTGATTTTTGCCTCGTTACTCTGCTCTGGCTGATAATAGAGAGCGGGAAATTATGCCTCTTTTACCCTAAAATTCGGGAAAAAAACTTGCATTACACAAGTCACGTCATCGATATCTAAACCGCAGATTCAAGCCAGATGCAACATAGATAGATGCAGATAATTTCAGATAATTTGTGATTTTTTTAAGAGGTAGAGAGAAAAGTGAATTTGGTAATGTTTGGTTTTTTATTGTGAGTTAGGGCGATCGGCAAAACTTGAGATTATGGAAGTGCAACCCAGAGATATTAAGCGTTATATTAGACAAAATGGCACAGTTCCGTTTGCCGAATGGTTTGGCTCCCTGCGAGATGTTAACGCTAAAATCTGGATTGACAAGAGGCTGGAGCGGTTTAGCAGTGGCAATTTGGGAGACAGTCGTTCAGTTGGGGAAGGAGTTTGCCAACTTAAAATCGACTATGGCGCAGGCTACCGAATCTACTTTTGACAAGTGGGATCTGCGATCGTGCTTTTGCTGTGCGGTGGGGATAAAAGCATTCAAGACGAAGACATTAGCAAAGCTAAGGAATATTGGAGAGATTATGAAAGAAGCCAAAATGCCGGCTAGTGATAGCTATCATTCTTTTAAAATTTCCAATCTCAAAAATCTAAATTATGCTGCTGCTTACCTTTCTCTAATATTTGGAGAAGAGGAAGAAGGTGATTTAGAGATGGGAATAATGCGAAGAGCACTGCGAGATGTATTTGAGGCTTTGGGCGAACCAAATATGTCTGCGGAGGATGCTAATTTGCATCGGGAAAAGTTGGATACTTTGTTGTCGCTAGGAGGAGGCGCGACAATTTATGCTTTAGCCCATTGGCTGAAGGCTTTGGGATTGAAGTTAACAGTTGCGGTTGATGCAGGGGAGAAAGGGGAAGAGGAAGATTCTGTTGGTGGTGCTGAGTTGGCGGAATTTGGTAATATTTGAACGGGCGCTAAATTCCCAAACGTGATTTTTAAAGTTTTTTTTGATTTCAGGGGAACACTATGTCAGAAACCGAACTAGATTTAGGATCTATAGCCGCGAGAGTATTGCAGCTTGAAGAAGAGCAAGTTATTCTGAAAAAATATTTAGCCAAACTTAAGAGGCAGTTAGAGGCACAGGAACAGCGATTTAACAATCGCCCCGAACCGCAAATGCTAGAAAGTTTGACTGCTGAAATTGCGTCCCTGCAACAGCCGTGTGGTTTGGGAAATAGCGATATGTCTGTCATTGCCGATCGACCGATCGAACTTGACACCGACACAGAAAAGCCAAAGTCAGACTTTCAGTATCAGTTGGTATGCGATCGTCCCAACAGTCGCGCTGTGTTGGTGGAGGCTCTATCAGTAGCACAAGAGCGGCTGATTATTGTTTGCCCTTGGCTCAATTGTAACAGCATTAATGATGAATTGCTGCAAAAATTTAGGGATTGCTTGAGCCGAGGATGTTTGATAAATATTGGCTGGGGTTATCTGGGAGACAGGCAAAAAATAGGCAAAGGATGGCGCTACAATGCTTTAGCAGATTTGCAAGAATTAGAAAGCGAATTTCCCGATCTATTTTGTCTTTATTTATTTGGTACTCACGAAAACTTTTTAGTTTGTGATTCGAGTTTTGCCATGTTGGGGAGCCATAACTTTCTGACTAACAGCGACGAAAGTGTAGAAAAAGAAGTGGGACTTCGCACTAATGATTTCCAAATTGTCAAGCAATTAATTGAGCGATTTGACAGCAGCGAAGTATTAGATGAGGAGGAGATAGAGAGGCGGTTTGTAGCGAGTTCCTATTACTTGGATCGAGGGGATTATTTGGAAGGATTGGCCGCGGATGCTGAAGACATTGCTTTAGAGGATAGCTGTGAAGATGTGGAGGATGAGTCTGAGGAATGTCTGGAACCTGTGGTTAGTGTTGAGGATTTTTGGCTGCGTTACACTCAGGGAGAAAGGGATTTTACGGGTATTAATTTAGCTGGTGCTAATCTAACTGGTAAAAACCTAGCTCCTGATATCAACCTGAGCAAAGCTAATTTAAAACAAGCTAATTTAAGGGGTGTTAATTGGCAGAGACTCAACCTCAGCGGGGCAATTTTAAACGGAGCAGATATGAGGAATGGACTTTTCTGTAGCACAAATTTTAGCGAATCTAAATTATGCGGTGTCAATCTTTCTAAGGCAAATTTATCCAGTGCCAATCTGGAGCGGGCAAACTTAGTTGATGCCAACATTGAGCAGGCGGATTTATCCAGTGCCAACTTCGATCGGGCAAATTTAATCAATGCCAATCTTTCTCAGACTAATTTATATGCAGCCAATCTTTATCAGGCTAATTTATCAAGAGCTAACCTTGTTCAGGCTAATTTACAATCGGCTAAACTAGAAAAAACCAAATTGAGTAAGGCGAGTTTAAGAGGAGCAAAACTAGAAAATGCAAATTTTAGTGAAGCCGATTTGAACGGTGCCAACCTCAGCGGTGCTAAACTCAGTCAACAAACAAAATTCACAACTGCAAACCTCAGTCAAGCTAACTTAAGCGGGCTATACTTAAGAAAAATAGACTTAAACAATGCTGATTTTACAAATGCAAATCTGAGTAATTCTAACCTTTTAGAAGCCAACCTCGATCGAGCAAATCTCAAGGGTATTCAGCTTGAAGGAGCGATTTATAATGAAGCAACTTTATTTCCTACTGATTTCGATCCTGTGAAAGCGGGCGCTTACTCAATTGCTCCTTATGTATCGCTGCCAAATGTCGATCTAACTGGTAGGGATTTGATCGGTGTTAACTTAAAAGGAGCAGATTTACAAGGCGCTAATTTGAGTTCAGCGCAATTGAATAGTTCCGATTTTAGAGATGCGAATTTGAGTGGGGCAAAGCTTCAGGGAGCAAGGCTAGACAACTGTAATTTTAGTCGAGCTAATTTGAAGCAGGTAAACTTGAATGATGCAAGATTAGTTAGTGCCGATCTAACGACAGCCGACTTAACTGAAGCTGATTTGCGACAAGCTGAATTAAACAGTGCAAAGCTGGGTGGTGCTGACCTAATGTCAGCAGACCTCCGCGCGGCAAGGTTAAGTTTTGCAGACTTATCTGGCGCTAACTTAACAAATGCAAAAATAGGAGGAGCAGAATTTCAAAATGCTACGCTCACTGGTGCAATTATGCCAGACGGATCTACTCACGAATAAAATTAGTTAAGGGGTTTGCTAAACAAACTCTATTCAAAAAGTCTCAATATACTCTGTTTCCAGAGCTAGCGGCGGACAAGGGTTGGACTCTGACAGAGATTACCACTCGATCGGGCGATCGCTACAGCACGCTGAAAAATTATGCCCGATCGCCCGCTAAGGCAATGGCTGACAAATTCGTGCTCTGCTAAAATTGGCGCGGACGTTTGATGTGCCGATCGCACAATTGTGAAATTTTGCCCAAAAGTAGCAAATGACACTTAAAATAAACCAGTACCAACCAGTTAGACCAAAACCGGCGGCATCGGAGCCCAACTAAAACATATTTGAGAGTTGGCGGAGGAGAAATGGCGAAGTCTGGAAGAGATGATATGTACTCAGCGGCAATTGTAGCTGTGCGATCGCCCGTATCGGTCTACAATTTGTAACGTTGAGCCTTATTGAAGTGCAGGAGTGGAGCTGGCTTGGATAACGCTAGTCTGTCAAGAAAACCCCCGCAAGCCTCGGAGCTTGTCGCCGACGAAATTCCAGAAGCAGTGCGAGACCACCCATACCCAGAAGCAGGATCGAGCCAGTCCAAGAAAAAAGGGCTGATTTGGAAACTGCTAGGGTTGGCGGCATTAGCCTGTGGGGTCAGCATTTGGCTGCACCTCAACTTTAACTTTTTCCCAGCCACCAGTCAGGCAGAGCAAAGTCAAAAAAACCCAGCAGCCGCGAGTTCGCCTTCGGGATCTGTCGCGAGTCCAACTACTAGCTCAAAACCCGCAACCCCAGACAACCTGCTGGGACACTTGCCTTACCCAGAAGCACCAGCCGCAGACTTGGTAAATGTCACCTCCGACGGTGGCATCAAACTCCGCAAAGCCGCAGCAGCCAAATATCAGGAAATGGCCAACTCCGCCGCAGCATCAGGGATCTATTTCGCCCCCATATCCGGCTTTCGCTCCGTAGAAGACCAACAACACGTATTTTTTGACGTGAAAGCCGAACGCAGGCAAAACGCCACCAAGCGAGCCGAAGTCAGCGCCCCTCCTGGATATAGCGAACATCACACCGGTTACGCGATCGACATTGGCGACGGCTCCGCCCCCGAAACTAACCTCAGTCAAAGCTTTGACAATACCCAAGCATTCAAATGGCTAGAAGCCAACGCTCCCGCCTTCAGCTTTGAAATGTCTTTCCCCAAAAACAACCGCCAAGGCGTCAGTTATGAACCTTGGCACTGGCGGTTTGTGGGCGACAGGCCAAGCCTCGAAACTTTTTACAAAGCTCATTCGTTGAAAAAGTAGAAGTCAGTTGTCAGTTGACAGTTGACAGTTGACAGTTGTCAGTTGTCAGTTGACAGTTGACAGTTGTCGGGAAAATCAAGGAAGATTTTCGTAATTCCCCGCTCTCCCGCTCTCCCGCTCTCCCACTCTCCCGCTCTCCCACTCTCCCACTCTCCCCCTCTCCCCCTCTCCCGCTCTCCCACTCTCCCCCTCTCCCCTTCACCCCCTCTCTCCGTTGGACCCAACTCGTGATTGCAATCTATCCAGGCAGTTTTGACCCCATTACCTTCGGTCACGCAGACATTATCGAGCGGGGCTGCAAATTGTTCGATCGGGTAATTGTTACCGTAGTCAAAAACCCCAGCAAAACCCCTCTGTTCACCGTAGAGCAGCGGATCGAGCAGATCCGGTGCTGTACCCAACACTTGTCAAACGTAGAAGTAGACAGTTTTGAGGGTTTGACAGTAAACTATGCTAAGATTCGACAAGCCAAAGTGCTGCTGCGGGGGCTCCGGGTATTAACAGATTTTGAAATGGAACTCCAGATGGCCCACACCAATAAAACCCTTCTGGGCGAAATTGAAACAGTTTTTTTGGCAACTTCTAACGAGTACAGCTTTTTAAGTAGTAGTGTAGTTAAAGAAATCGCCAAGTTTGGTGGCTCCGTAGATCATCTTGTTCCGAAACACGTCGCCCTAGATATTTACAAATGTTACGCCAGCAGGAACCAAATCGCATCGAACCCGATATTACCGCCGGCAGCGCTGAGAATGAATCACCTCAGAACACAGCCGCTTTCGGAGAACCCACCCGAACCCCAGGAGTAGACATCCAGCGGGAATTGAACCGGCTTGAGGAAATTGTTCTCGACAGTCCGCGCATTCCTCTGACCAGACGCACTCTGGTGGATGAAGAGCAGTTGCTCGATCAGTTAGACTTGGTGAGGCTAAATTTGCCGCTCGCCTTTGGGGAAGCCGAGATAATCATTCGGCACAAGGACGAACTGCTCGAAGAAGCCCAAATCTACGCTCAGGAAGTGATAGAAGCAGCAGAACAGCGAGCCGCAGAACTTTTAAACGATATGGGCCTGATCCAGCAGGCGAAGATCGAAGCAGATCAGTTGCGACAGCAAGTTTTGCTCGACTGCGAGGCAATTCAGCAGGCGACGCTGGCGGAAGTCGAACAAATTCGCTACCAGGCTCAAGAGGAACTGGAAGAAATGAGAGTTAGGGCGATGGCTGAATGCGAGGAAATTCAAAACGGCGCCGACGATTATGCTGACCAAGTGCTAGATAATATCGAGCACAAGCTCAGCGATATGCTGCGCGTGATCCGCAACGGGCGCGATCAGTTGGATAATGTTTCTGCGTCGCACATCCATCACAACAACGGTTAGCTAACTGCTTTTGACGAAACGGCGACTTAGGGGTAATTTTCTGAATTTGTAGGCGATCGTCCCAGTGGTAGAACAACGCTATTGCCCTTTCCGGCAGACTTGGCGCAAAATTGGGCGATCGAGTTCTAGAGAAACGGCACCGTCGAGTGTCCGACTCCCCACTTTGTGAATGTGAAAAATTTAATCATTGGTATCAGATTGAGGATTGTAGCAAGATTTTTTTGAATTGGTATAAGTTTTGTGAAAATAGGAGCAAAAATAATATTTTCTGCTGGGGTGAAAGTCCGTGAGGCATACAATTGCTGATTTGACCCTAATTTTTGGCATCTACTTTTTACCATGCAGAAAGCTGCTAATCGGTTCGCTGAATTTGATTTGATCCGAGCTTTAGCGATCGTCGGTGTTGTGATTATTCATGCTGGATTCTCGGCATTTCGCGATGACCGAATACTGTTTATCGCGATCGACACATTGCAACTGTTCTGCGTACCTGCATTTTTACTGCTGAGCGGTTTTTTCCTCACCAGCAAAACCGACAATCAAAATAATCCCGCACAGATATTCAAAAAAAGACTGTCAAAAATTATACCTCCCTATCTGTTTTGGTCAGTAGCTTTGTACATCTTAAATAGGGTTTGCTGAATAATCGATCGCAAACCAATCACAGGAGCGATCGATATATTCAAGCTTGGTTAATATAAGTTC
>NZ_JAUBPN010000050.1:0-19183 GCF_036700745.1 Microcoleus sp. S36a_B3
GATTACCTTTCCACTACTACAAGCATACAGCAAAGCCGTGCTAGAAGCATGGGGTTTTAGACCCATTTTTATGATAAAAACGACTAATCGAATACGGTAGGGCATACCGAAATTTACGCTTGAGGAGAAGACACCTCTACTGAAAGCTGGAGCAATCCAGTAGCCAGCAAGTGACTTCGCCCATACAAGAATCTCAGTCACAACCCAGTGCTGAGAATGCCCGAGTAAAACTTGATAGAGCAACCTCAATCAGGGTTATGTGGCTTCGTGAGTTATTGCCTCAATCCCAAATGCCCGAATCCCTCCGATCCAGCCAACTCTGGTAAATCCGCGTGCATTCACTGCGGGTCTAAACTTTTGTTGGAAGGTCGATATCGGCTAGTCACGCCTCTCGGAAGCGGCGGCTTTGGCAGAACCTTTGAAGTAGACGACAACGGCACCCGAAAAGTGATCAAAGTCCTGCTCAAAGAACATCCCAAAGCTGTAGAACTGTTTAAGCAAGAAGCCGACGTATTGGTCAGGCTGAGACATCCAGGTATTCCAAAAGTCGATCGCGACGGTTATTTTACATTTTCGCCAGCTCACAGCACAGAGTCTTTTCACTGTCTGGTGATGGAGAAAATTGCTGGTGCAAATTTGCAAGACTGGTTGAAACATCGGGGCCGCCCGATCAGCGAACAACAAGCTCTCAACTGGCTCAAACAACTGTCGGAAATTTTAGACCAAGTTCACCGACTCAACTATTTTCATCGAGATATCAAGCCGCACAACATTATGTGCAAGCCCAACGGGCAGTTAGTGCTGATTGATTTCGGGACTGCTAGGGAAGTGTCGGCGACTTATTTCGCTAAGGTGGGTCAGGGGGCAAATGTGACTGGTATCGTTTCCCCTGGCTACACGCCGCCGGAACAAACTAATGGCAAAGCTGTTCCGCAGTCGGATTTTTTTGCTCTGGGCCGCACTTTTGTTTATTTACTGACAGGGAAGCCGCCGACTGCGTTTCCCGAAAACCCGCGCACGGGCAGATTAATGTGGCGCAAGGGAGCTCCTCAAGTTTCTGACCCCTTGGCTAATGTGATCGACTACCTGATGGCACCTTTTCCTGGAAATCGACCTCAAAGTCCGCAAATGGTTTTGCAGTGCTTGGAGGAAATTAATCTAGACGCGGCAGAAACTCAGTTGCCGACTCAGTTACCGACGACGGGGCAAACTAAAATTCGCGCAAGTTCCGCCGGAGCTGGGGCGACGAAGCAGAGTTTGATGAAGCGCCTCAGACCTCTGAATTCGGGCTCGAACAAGGCCGATAAAAATGTTTTTGGGAAAAATAAGTGGGTGGCGGGTGCTGCTGTCTTGATGCTGGGTATTGGTGCGTCTCAAATTTACGGTTCGATGCGTTACGGGTTGTTTCCGGCAAACCCGGTGTGGCTGCTTTCTAGTTTGCCTAGCAGTAGGTTTTTGGAAAGAAGTTTAGATAATGTCGGGAGTGTAAATGCGATCGCCCTGTCGCCAGATGGTAAAACTTTAGTCAGCGCCAGCTTTGGGACAATTAGGATGTGGAATCTGAAAACGGGAGGGCTGGTGCGGACTCTGAATGGGGTGCATTCTAAAAAATCGGTCAAGTCGCTGGCTGTGAGCCCGGATGGCTCGATTTTTGCCAGCGGCGGCGATGACAATAATCTGATTTTGTGGGATTTGAAGACTGGGCGGCGGATTCGGACAATTGCCGCTCACCAAGCCGCCGTCAACGCCATCGCTTTTAGCAGTGACAGTAAAACTCTGGCTACCGGCAGCGATGACAAAACTGTGCGTTTGTGGAATACCAAAACCGGCAGCAGGTTGCGGACTTTGGCCGGCCACGCTGGAGGAGTAAATGCGATCGCTTTGAGCCGAGACGGTAAAACTCTCGCCAGCGGCAGCGAGGACAAGACTGTGCGTTTGTGGAATCTCGACACCGGAGAAGTCAGAAGAATTATCACCGGTCACGGGGGTGCGGTTAATGCTGTAGATTTTAGCCCCAACGGGCAACTTGTGGCTAGTGCGAGCAACGACAATACAATCCGTTTGTCAAACGTGCGAGACGGAAAGCGTACCCGCACTTTTAAAGGGCATTCGAGTTGGGTGAGGGCGATCGCCTTTAGCCCGGACAGTCGCACTTTGATTAGCGCGGGCGGAGAGATTATAGTTTGGGATTTGAAGACAGGAAAAGAAAGAGCCACTCTTTCGGGTCACAGTCAGTTTGTGAATTCTATTGCTATTACCAAAGATAGCAAGACTGTGGTAAGTGGCAGTCCCGATCGCACTATTAAGATTTGGCGAATGCCATAGTCAAACCACTGTAAACTTGAGATTCTAGATGAACAAATTGAATCATTGCTAATGACTAATTTTGTATGATAGAGATCTTGCTGGCAGTACCAACAATTGCATCAACCCGCACCCGCCCGTACTTACTAATAGCCAATTCCCAATTACCAATTTCCAAATAATCAACAGGTTGTGCAACTGGATTTGCTATTATCCCAAAATTCCCCGCCCGTTTTTGGCAAATTCATCAACAGTTTGCTGCGATAATTCGTGAACGGCCATTGCTTCCAACACGTCAAAAGGCAATGTCAAATGATGCGCGCCGGCTAATAAAGTCTTGACTGCTTCTTCCGGCGATTTAATGCTAGCTGCTAAAATCTCTGTATTTGTTCTCTCTAAAACATTCGCCATATCCCGCACTAAGGCAAAACCGTCTCCCAGGAATCTGGTGGCGCGATTCACATAGGCGATCGCATATTTGGCCCCCGCTTCTGCCGCCACAACGGCTTGGGCGGCACTGTAAATAGCTGTCACCGCACAAGGAATTTCCCCCGACAAATAAGCTACTGCTTGGAAGCCCGCCGCTGTTGCTGGAATTTTCAAAACTGTTTGCCGCCCGATCAAGTCAAAAGCAGCCTTTCCTTCTGCTACCATGCCATCAAAATCAGATGCCGTTAGCTGATAGTACACTTCTCCAGAAGTCAGTTGTGCCAGTTGTTTTAGTGTCTCATCAGCAGATAGCTCGCTTTTTGCCAAAAGTGTCGGATTAGTAGTAATTCCCGCTATCCATCCGAACTCGATCGCCCGTGCGGCAGTTGCTATAATTGCAGTATCAACATAAATTGCCATCGGCTCTACACCTTGAGTTTCTTAATAATTTCCAGACGCTTGCTTTCAGCTTGAGATAAATTTGAGCAAAATTCATTAGACAAGCTTTAACAATATCAGAATCTCGGAAATCTTACTCTTAAGTAAATATAACAATTCAGTGATGTGCATCACAAGCAGTAGCGTGGGAGCCGAGAATGCGTAATATCGTGTCTGCAGTCACGACTACAATTAAATTGGTTTTGTAGTGACCAGATGAATCCCCAGAAAATTCACAAAACTAAAATCCTCACTACCAACGCGCCGCAGGTTATTTTCCCGGACATAATACAAGCTGGGAATTTAACAAAATTTACATCAAAAAACCAGGTTTTTGAGGGAAAGTGCATAAGTTTTGATGAAGATAACTTATAAATGAGCTCAAAGCTTAGAAGTTTGTTGGTAATTGTGATTGTTGGGTACAGAAAAATTTAATTGCCGAATCCCGGATACACATAAGTTACATTTGTAGTAGGGGTTATATATGCGATCGCTCCAGGAGGTGACTCAGAAATGACCGAACAAAAAAATCAGCAGCGACAAGTCAGCCTTGAGACATTTGCGGAACAAGTCCCGTTAGAAGAACCAGCAGTAGTCGCTGAAGAATCCTCGATAAATCTGAATTCGGAAACTCTGTCTCAATTGGTTGAAAATAACGCCGAAGACCGTATGAAGGCTCTGGGCCGTTTGATGATGGTGAGCCTAACTTGGTCGCTGGCAGGACTTTCCAAACCCAAGTAAGCTGTGAGTTGGATTGATAATTTTGCTTCAATTAAAACTTACGGCTTCTTTTTAAACAAATTAGTTCGATCGTTCGGACTAAATTCCTCTATCTAAGGACTTAACTCTTCAACTTATCGCCCATATTTTTTATTTTATTCCTTCAAACGGCCCCAAAAAAGTCGGTTTGGGACGGGAAACGCGCACTTCCCAAAGCGCTTTGAGGACTGCCAAAAATTCGCGAAAACTGTAACGGATCATGCTAGATTGGCGAAATTTCCCCCAATCGGGGGTTCCCAAGCCGATCGCCTGTACGCCCAACTGGCGACAGGTATAAACAGCGCGGGCTATGTGAAAGTTTTGAGTCACTAAAACAGCCTGGGTGATGCCAAAAATCTCTTTCGCCCGATAGCAGCTTTCGTAGGTGCTCAAACCAGCATAATCGAGAGTGATATTATTTAGCGGTATGCCCTGTGCTTGGGCATACTCCTGCATTGCTTTGACTTCGTTGTAATCTGGGCTGCTGTTGTCTCCTGTCATCAAAATTTGGCGCACTCGCCCAGTTTTGTACAAATCGACCGCGGCTTGCACTCGATCGGCTAACATTGGAGTCGGAGTGCCATCTTCCCAAATTCCAGCACCAAAAACAATGGCGATAGGTTCTGCTGGAACCTTAGCTATATCGCTGTGACGGTAGTTGCTGGTAACAAGTCTGACGTAGTAGTTGAGCGCTAGGGATGTGAGCGCACAGGCTAGTATTAAGAGCGGTAAGGCTAAGCGCAGTTGCAATAGAAACGATTTAAGTAGCATAAATTTAAGCTTATTTGAGGGAACTTTTTGGGGAGCATCTCCGGGTTGACAAAAAGCATTTTTTTTACAGTGCGATCGTCTCCGCTCGCAATTATTATTATTATACAACTCGCTCTTCGGCGACAGCAATCAAGCAAAAAAATAATTTGTCCAATGAGATGCGTCCTTAAATTAACTGTCTCATAGCTTTATGGTTGAAAAAAAATATTGACGATATTGCCAAGTTATGCGGCAAATACAGCGTTAACAATCGCAGCCAAATAATCGGGCGTTGCTGAGTTAGAGTATGAACGGCTAAATATACAAATCCCACAACTAACTATTGTTTACAAAAAATCTGATTTTTTGTACGGTTACTTTTGAACTCGTGTTCGGTCGATTGACAGATTTAAATCAGGTTCGTAGTGCGGACTAAATTCCGCACTACGAACAAATGGTTTTTGTGATTAAAGAATGAAAATTTAATAACTTAATTGACCGGATGCGATCTCATATTTCGATCGAGCAAACCGATATTTTTACTATTCATACTTTAACTCAGCAATGCCAACAATCGAGATCTTCAAAGCGATTAAAATTGTGCAAAATGCTAGTTGCTATAATTTTGGTTGTTATTCATATTGCGTCAGGCAAATCTGGGTAATTTGGCTAAATTTATTTCAGAATATCCTTTCCGGTTCCATTGAAATTATATTGTTCGATCTGCAATCGTGGGAACGATGATAGCTAATAATTTCTATGCTAGCGAATTTCATATAATACCAATTTTTCTGTTTGCCAATTCTACTGATTCCTATCAACTCAATCCAGCAATAATATTGACGCTCATAGCCAAAATAGCAGTGTTAAAAAAGAACGACAACACGCTGTGAAAAAGCACGAGATACCTCATGGAACGAGAAGTTGTCTGCACGTCTGCAACCTGACAAGTCATCCCAATCCCAAAGGAGAAATATAAAAAATCTTTGTAGTCTGGTTCCTCGTCGCCGGGAAAATCCAAACCCTTCGCCTGCGAATGGCTGCTGTGCTGCTTGCTGCTGTTTCCGTAGTAGCTGCGGGCATAGTGCATGGTGAAAATAGTGTGAACCTGCATCCAAGAGCCAACAATTGTCAGCACAGAAAGCCCCAAGTGCAAAAATAGCAAATGGGGGGGCAAGCCTTTGGTATCGCGCAGCAGGAAGACGATCGCCAACAAGCTAGCACAAGCGGCTGCGACGATCGTACTCAAGATAGTCAAGCGACCTGCATCCAACTGCTGAGCGTGGTGGCGCATCAGTTCTGGAGTGCCTTGCAGCATCAGCATCCAAGTTAAAATTAGGAAACTGACAGCGCCCGCGTTCCAAATGCAAAGCATCCGAGTCAGCAGGAAATAGTCAGGCGGCAGGACAACAGTAACTGCTATAGCGAACAGAACAGACACCAAAAGGCGGTGCCGGACGCTCCAAAGCCAGTGCATTTTGGATAAGCGAAGGTTTTTCACTACGATTCAAGATTAAGTTAGGCACAATCTAGATTAAAAAATGCCAATTACTGCTATCTTGCCAGGAACTCCCCAAAAAAAGGTAAGAATTGATAACGCGCAGCACAGAAAGGATGTTTCATGCCTTTTGATAGATCGATCGATCTCAACATTTTCGGTACAGTGGGACAAAATATAAATTGTGGTTTGACACTATGGCATCCTCCCAACCCCTCACAGGCCTTGAATTGATCGACTGCGCCAAAGCAAACGCCCAACAAGGAATCGTCACAGCCGCGCAGCTTTGCGGCTACGAAGCCGACCTCAACAGCTTCCAGCGGGAATTGAAACAGGCTTGCCAAAACATCGGCGTTGAAGTTAAGGAATTGAGCGATTTAATTACGGATCAGCAGATGATGAAACAAGGCAGGGGCATTGAAATCGCTCCCGATACTCCTTCAGAACTATAGGTTTAATCTGCACCGCACCAGTTTTACAGATTCAGACTGGCCCGACAGTATTTTGAGCCTGCTAGGTTAGTCAGGCTAGAATATTTTGCATGGAAGCTTCTGACTTTTGGCAGGAGTCCTGTTTCCTCCCGCGAAGATGGTGCTTTCTGGAGGGGGGGCTGAGATTGTTAGGAGAACTGTCGTGTCAGATCAGCAAGATCGAATTATGCGTTTGTTTATCGAGGAGGCTAAGGAGCACCTCGATACTCTAGAAAATGGTTTAGTGGATTTGAAGTCCACGATGAAAGACCCCGAAAGCGTTCAAGAGATGTTCCGAGCCGCCCATTCCGTCAAAGGAGGGGCGGCGATGCTCAGTTTGGATAGTATCAAAACAACCGCTCACCGCTTGGAAGATTGTTTTAAGGTACTCAAGGACGGGCCCGTAAAGCAGGTTGACCAAACGGCAGAATCCCTATTTTTAAAGGGAGTTGATACGCTTAAAGATTTGCTGGCGCGACTGGAAGGGCCTTTTGGTTTGAGGAATGAAGAGGGAGAAAAACTCGTTCAACAGGTGATGCCAGTTTTTGCTCAACTGGAAACTCATCTCAAAAACTTGGCTGCGGGTAAAGTTCCGGCTGCTGCTGCGGTGGCTCGCGGGGCCGGGGCCGCTCAAACCGCGGGCGGTGTGCCGGCGAATTTTGCTGCGGAAGTGATGGTTTTACTGAAAGAAATGTTGCAGGGGTTCAAACAGAAAGAATCGGCTGCTAGTCGCGAGCAGTTGGCGGCTGTGTGCGTTCGCCTGTATAAGTTGGGAGGTAAAATTGAGACTTGGCAAAATTTAGTGAAAATAGCTAGAGGGGCGATCGTTAATCCCAAAAACTCTTATAAAGTCTTAGCTCCGCTGATTATCAAAGAACTCAAGGAGGCTGGGGATTTGGTGCAAGGGGGGAAAGTTAAGACGATCGCTCCGAGTAAAAATTTGCTACTTTTGGTAGCAAGCCCAAAAACTGTAGAAGCAAGCGCCCCAGCAACCGCAGCACCACCGGCATCGAAGGAAGTAGCTCTTCCCGCCGACCCGAAGGCGGTAGTAAAGCTTTTGCTCAAAACTTTCAACAAAAAGCAACTTTCGGAAATCGCCAAGTTACTGGTTCATGCTATCAAATCCTCGAAATAGGAGTTGTTGCAGTAGAAAATAAGGTCAAAGCAATATTTTTGAGACGGAAATTTTCTGCTGCGTGCTCACAGCAGGCTCGTAGACTTGAGTTGCACAAGTATTCGATCGATCTGTCAACCGCAGATTTCCAGCGTACAAACACTGATGGACGCAGATAATTCAATAATTGAAAGCGATTGAGTGCAACTCTGGTGTAGTGCAGCAACGGTTAGTCGATAGGGGCATTGAAGATTTACGGATTTTTGATTTTTGCCTTCTATCTTCTACTGTTGGGCAACCCTGCGTTAGAATTTAGATATTAAGATCGGCGTGCAGTATTGTACCAGAATTAAACATCGAGCAGGCTCTAGAAGGCGGTAGCTGTGAAACCAATTCGTTCATTAGAAGATGCTTTAAACCGCTGTCAGGCGGCGGGAATGCGCTTGAGCCGCCAGCGTCGATTTATTCTAGAGCTTTTGTGGGATGCAAAAGAACACCTATCGGCTCGAGAAATTTACGATCGCCTGAACCGACAAGCGCATTCGATCGGTCATACTTCTGTTTATCAAAATCTGGAAGCCCTTTCGAGAGAAGGGATTATTGAGTGCATAGAACGCTCGGAGGGACGCTTGTACGGGAATGTCAGCGACTCTCACTCTCATGTCAACTGTCTGGATACGGCTCAGATTCTCGACGTTCATGTGGAATTGCCGATCGAGTTGATCGAACAAATTCAACAGCAAACTGGTGTCAAAATTGTAGACTACCGGATAGATTTCTACGGATACCGCTCGGCCGGGGCAGAGGCGGAAGCATCGAGTGTTAGCGAGACACCAAAGGCTTTTTAACCAGAAATCCCTAGGCTGCCTGCTGTTAAAGCAATGTTGGAAATAAACCTGTCGGCAGTATAAAATGATTTCAGTATGATTGCTCTGCGCCCGACGGCGATCGATCGCCGTCGGGCGCAGAGCAATTCTGTACGTTCAACAGTTGACTGCTGAGCTGGGACAGTTACTTCGGGCGATCGCGCGAGGAGATTGTCTGTTAGGGAAATTAATTTTTCCTTGCACGCTATAAGGGAGAGGCTTTAAACCCATTTTTTCGGGTAAAAAAGTTAAAACTTTAGTGAAACTCCCTAATTCAAAAGCAGAGTCAAATCTAAAATCTAAAATCTACTGACGGGGCTTAATACAGTTTTTTCTGCTAAACTGCCAGCGAGAGCTGTGAATAACAGTTTGATAACTGGTATGATCTACGTGCTTACAGAGCCTAAAATACTCCAAAGCCAGCAGTGGGGCGGGACACAAACCTCACTATAAAATGCCGTAAAGGGAAAGATTGCCAGTACCTTGAAGGAAGTTCTCGATCTCCTTAACAGGAGTCAGAATCCCACATCACAATCTATGGATTTGATGTGGGAGTGTCACGCATAGAGCGCATTACAGGACAAGCTGAAGTAATGGCGAGACGACAATCTGACCAATTCCACAGAGCACCGCAGTACAACCCATCACCCAAGCCGACAGCACAATTGAGTGCAGAGGCGATAGGCGATGCGAGTACCTCAGCAAGGGTGCTGCCGAGCAACGAGGGCAAGAGAACTTTTTGGCAGTGGCAGCTCATCTGGCTGAGTCTCCTAGTGGGATTTGGAGTCACCGGTGCGGCCGCATTCCTGTGGTTGCTGACTATGCCTCCACCACCAAATTGCCAACAACTGTCGCCGCTGGCGGCGGATGGAGAGCGACTTTACTGCGCTCAACAAGCGGCTAAGTCGGGAAAACTAGAACAGCTAGAATCGGCAATTGCACTGGTGCAGGCTTGGCCCAAAGAACACCCGCTATACTCGCAGGGGCAACATTTGATCGGAGAATGGTCAAAAGCCATGCTGCGTTTTGCCAGGGCAAAAATTGAGCAAGGGGATTTGAAGGGGGCTCTGGAGATTGTGGCGAAAATTCCCAAAACCAGTCCGTCTTACCCAGATGTAGAGGAAGCTGTTGCTGCTTGGGAAAAAAATTGGCAGGAGGGTCAAAAACTCTACGATACAGCCTTAACAGCTTTGAAAAGCGAGGATTTAAAGAAGGCTTGGGATTACGCTCAAGCTTTGTTCAAGCTGGAAAATATTTTCTGGAGTCAGAAGCGCTACAACGAGCTGATCCAGCAGATTTCTTTGGAAAGAAACGGCTGGCAGCGCTTGCAAGAGGCGAGAGATTTGGCGCAGGATGGGACTCCGCAAAAGTTCGCTGAGGCGATCGTCCTAGCTCGTAAAATAGACTCGCAGCTTTTTGCGCGCGCGAAAGCAGAGAAGGAAATTGAGGGTTGGAGCCGGACTTTGCTGGCAATGGCTACTAAGCGGTTGGAGGCGAAAGACTTGCCGGGGACGATCGAGGCGGCTTCTGTCGTGCCACAAAATACGCCGCTGTTTGCGGAAGCTCAAGATTTGATGCAGTTGGGTAGAGCTCAGGCGGTGACGTGGAATCAGTCGATTTCCACACCGCTACCACAACATATTTTTAGTTTGCTCGAAGGGCAGGGCGCTGCTAGCCAAATTGCTCCGGGCCGCCCTCTGTACAAGCAGGCTCAAGTTCAAATTGAAAATTTACAGGTGCAGTTTCAAGATTTGGTGCGGCTGCAAATGGCGAGCACGATCGCTGATTTTGGTCAGATAGGGGCATTTCAGGTAGCGATCGCTGAAGCGCAAACCATCGGCCCTTCTCAGCCGCGGCGGATTCACGCTCAAACTTTGGTGGCTACTTGGCGCCGGGAAATTCAGCGGATCGAAGACAAATCTTTTGTGACTCTGGCGAAGCAGTTGGCAGAGTCGGGAACGGTTGAAGGACTCAAGGGCGGCATTGCTCAGGTACGTTTGGTGGCTCTCAACCGGCCCCGGAGAATAGAGGCGCAAACTCTCTTGGCTCAGTGGACGAAACGCATTGAAGTGATTGAAGATCAGCCTTTTTTGGATGAATCTATCGCCCTGGCGAAGGAAGGAAAACTGAGCGCGGCTATTGATAAAGCTTCGGAAATTAAGAGCGGTAGGACTCTGTACGCCAAAGCTCAGGATAATATCTATCAGTGGGTGAGCGAACTGCAAATTGCTAGAGACAGACCGATTCTGGATCGAGCTGCTGAATTGGCGTCTCAAGGTAGTCTGTCGGCGGCGATCGATATGGCTTCGCAAATCGGTTACGGTAGAGCGCTGCATTCAGAGGCGGCAGGGGCGATCGGGCGCTGGAGTGCCGAACTCAGAGCCAACACTGCACCACCGCCTGAACCCGCTCGCGAGTACGCACCAGCACCACGACAGGAGGAGTACGCGCCAGCTCCGCGACAGGAAGAGTACGCACCAGCACCGCGACAGGAGGAGTACGCGCCAGCTCCTGAACCTGAACCTTACTATCCGCCCGCCAGACAAGAGGCTCCGGCTCCGGCTCCTGAACCTTACTATCCTCCAGCGAGGGAGCCTGAACCTTACTATCCTCCGGCGAGGGAGCCTGAACCTTACTATCCTCCGGCGAGGGAGCCTGAACCTTACTATCCGCCCGCCAGACAAGAGGCTCCGGCTCCAGAGCCAGCTCCGGCTCCAGCTCCAGAGCCAGCTCCGGCTCCGGCTCCGGCTCCGCCGTCGATTCCTGAATCAGCCGGGCCTCCTGATGCTAATTTGCTCCCCGAGTAATTGGGTTTTCTGGCGATCGACCTCTAACATCTAAAATCGAGTGAGTAATTTGCAACTGCTGTCGATCGATAACGACCCCATTTTCCGGCTGGGATTGCGAGTCGCCTGCGAACAATCTCCAGACTTGGAGGTTGTCGCAGAGGTTTCGACTGTCTCGGAGGCCCTGCAGGTTTTAGAAGCTCGCTCCCTCGACTCTGGAGCGGCCGAGAAGCCCCCAGATTTGGCAATTTTGGGTGTTGAGACCTTAAATTTGCGATCGGGTCAAGATTCGGCGCTGGCAGCTTGTGGCGAACTCAAAAGTTTGTACCCCAACCTGCCGCTCTTGCTGCTAGGCGAACCGCTGACACCGGAGTTGTTGGCGGTCTTACAAGCTGCGGGCGCGAATGGCTATTGTCCTAAAGGTAGAGATATTTCTGTGACAATGGAAGCTATTCGCGCGGTTGGTTCGGGCAGCACTTATTGGCCGGCGGATGCGACAGCTAACTCGACAATACAACTAAATTCAGCCGTAGTTGCAGCAATAGAAAACTCAGCAGCAATTGCTGCTGAGGAAAATTTAGATGATCGGATAGTCGATCGCCCTTTACGCCAAAACATCCTGACTGATGCTTTTGTGTCTGGATTGCGGGAAATAGACTCAGCTTTGGCGCTTGTCAAAGCTGATTTAGAAGAGGTGAAAGCGGCAGATGCGACGGATTTGCCCTCTATTTTAGACCGGGTTATAGTCAGCGGACGCCGCCGAGAATTGTTGGCTGCTCGCTGGATTGTCAGTCAGTTATTATTGGAAGCAAGAGGGCGATCGGGTTCCGCTCAAGGTAAAAAGAAGCAAGAGGACGATCGGGCTTCGCTCAAGGTAAAAAGAAGAGAGAAGGCAGAAGGAAAAGCAGAGAATTTGTTGAGTAATTCTCAGTTGCAAGTCGCGAAATCTCAAGTGGCGGCGGAATCTTTGGTGGTGGCAAATGATTGGCAAGGGAGTTTGTTTGATTCGGCGGCTGCTAAATTACAGTTTGATTTGGTGAATTTGACTGGCGTGCCTTTGGAAATCGATATTTTGCGATCGGCTCAAAAGCGCGAATTGATGAGTTCCATCCTGCGGAAGTTAGAGGATTTGCTAGAGGAATTGCGCTTTTCGCAAGTGCAGCCAACTCAATTGTCAGAAAAAATGCCTGCTATTTTGCGGGATTTGTGGGAAGCAACAATCATAGATTTTTTTGGCAAATATTATACGCTACAAACAGAAGAAAATCTGCTTTTAGACAACAGTCCAACAAACTTGAAACTGTCAGAAAATCCAGCGATAACCGCTGCTAATTTATTAAACGGCAGTAGCGTAGAAATGGTGCCGGTGCTGTTGGCAGAAGAAACAGCCGTGGCGGCAGAAATTCTTGACAAAATACCGATGACTGTTGATTTTTTTGCCCATTTATTATTTGAAATTCCTCTGACAGTTGGCAATCTTTCTTGTGTTGCTGGCAGCCCGCAAGCAATGCAGCGAGCGGAAGCTTTGTTAGAAAATTTGGCAATTCAAATTGCTAGCGGAGTAGTGCAGCCCCTACTGAATAATTTTGCAAATATTGAGGAAATCAAGCAAAACTTTTACGATGAAAAGTTGATTTCGACGCGGGAAATTGAGCGGTTTCGGAATAATTTATCCTGGAGATATCGCTGGGATAGCTATTTTGTGGAACCAAAAGCTATTTTTGAAAGCAGATTTTGGCTGTTTGTTTTGGGCGATGCGGGAATCAAGAGAATTTCTATTTATGCTCCGAGAAATCGGGAGTTGGTCCAGCTTTCTGGGTTGCAGTTGGTGTTGACTTTGCTGCTGGAAGCTAGGGATGCGATCGCGCCTAGGGTTCGCGCGGTGATTTCGCTGTTGGGTGCTGCTGTTGTTTATGTTTTGACGCAGGTGATAGGGCGGGGAATTGGTTTGATCGGGCGGGGAATTATTCAGGGAATTGGTAATTCTTTGCAGGATGGCAAATTTGGGAAAAATGGGTAATTAGTTAGTTAGCAGTTGGTGGTTGGCAGTAGTCATTAGTCATTAGTCATTAGTCAGTTGGTAGGGGCAGTGGATGGTGCGTGCCCGCCCTCTTAGTAGTCAGTAGTCAGCAGTCAGCAGTCATTAGTCATTAGTCAGCTAAAATATTTATAGCTGGTGGTATGATAACTAAACGGTATACAGTTGACTATCAAGCAATTGGGTGCTGGACTCCCGGATTTATCTGTGGGATTAATCTAAAACTTAATGTTATAAGGTTGACTTTTTATGAGTATTATGATATCGATTGATGCCGATCGCATAAACAGTTTAGATTTGTCTCCGGTGCGGACTGTGATCGAACAGTGGCTGGCCTCCGGGGCGATCGCCCAAAACGAACAACAGGTACAATTTGAAATTGAGTATCCGCGCGAAGAATTAGATCCGCGAGAAATCTCCGAAATTCCCGAAGTGCGGCTGTGGTTTATCCGCTTGGATGCTTGTTATCCTTGGCTGCCCTTTTTGCTAGATTGGAAAGGTGGAGAATTGGCCCGCTACGCGGCGATGTTGGTGCCGCATCAGTTCCACCGCACCCAAGGCATTCAGTACAATCCTGAAGCTTTAGAAATGTTTTTGATGAGCAAAATCTTTGTGTTGACTGATTGGTTGAACCAGCAGGGAATTCCCAGCAAATCGAAGTTGATGGCGATGTCCCAAATGTTTGGTTACGATCTAGATGACGCTTTTTTTGATGTCATAGTACCGCACAAATAAGCGATCGGACATCTCATTAATATCATCCTAATTAGGTAGATAAATCTATACCTTAAGACTTACGCACAAAGGTATAAACCCGGTTTTTTCCCTGGTGGGGCGACCTGGAAAGCTCGCCCTACAAGCTATAAATTAGATTAAAAAAGCTTAATTAATCTTAACAGCAACCGCAAAATGGCTTTAATACAATGCTTTAACCAGCGCCATTAGCAATTTTGTTGCTTGACTTCACGTTTTCCTCAGAATTGAGAGTTAGCTTAGATAAATAAGTAGTGAGAATGTTCTTAGGAATGAAACCCATGTGGTCGATCGCATCTTCCTTCTTCCATCTTCCTGATGACGTTGTACGGAAAGCTCAGAGGCGACAGCACTGATGACTAATGACTTCTTCCTTCTTCCTTCTTCCATCTTCATATCGATCGAGGAAATATCCCATGAAAACAGATTACCTCATCGTCGGCAGTGGTTTATCAGCACTGGTTTTCGGAGCTTTGATGGCAAACTCCGGCAAAACCGTACACATCCTTGAAGCTCACGAACACCCCGGAGGCTTTGGCCACACCTTTACAATGGCCAAAAAATACACCTTTAATGCCCAATTCCACTACGTTTGGGACTGCGGCGAAGGACATACAGTGAATCGAGTCCTCAAAAAACTCAATCTCGATCGCGATGTCACCTTTGAACGGTACGATCCGAATGGCTTCGACCACATGAGAATGCCGGGGTACGCACTAGATATTCCCTCGGAATCAGAAGAACTGATCCGCAGATTGTCGGCGCTGTTTCCCGAAGCAAGCGAGAGAATTCGCAAATTCGTCAACGAAGTCGAAAAAACCGGCGAAGGACTCAGAAAACTCGCTCCTCCCGTCAAACCAATTGAATTAATTAAAAATTTCAGCGAGGTATTCTGCGCTGTCCAGCACCTCAACAGCACGCTTCAAGACGTGTTCGACAAATTCCAACTCCCGCAAGCAGCCCAAACCCTATTAGCCCTGCAATGGCCGGACTTTTTGCTACCTCCGAACCAGCTTTCTTTCTATGCTTGGATTGCTTTGTTTCGAGGCTATCAAGAAGGTGCATTTTACCCGACGCAGCATTTTGAAGATGTCATCAATTCTTTAGTTAAAGTCATTGAATCCAACGGCGGGAAAGTTTCTCTAAACCACGAAGTCACAAATTTTAGGGTGAAAGATAGAACGGTAACGGGAGTTGAAGCGATGGATTTAACCACGCATCAAACCCATGAATTCACCGGCGACACGGTGATTTGCAACCTCGATCCCAAACGAGCGGCCAAGATGATTGGAGAGGAACTATTCTCGAAAACAGTGCGGCGGAAACTCGACTACGAGTATTCTGCATCTAATTACATGGTCTACTGTGTTGTCAAAGATATCGACCTGCGAGACTATGGATTTGGCAAATGGAATACGTTTCATTCCGAACACTTGAATCTGAATGAAGCTTTTGCTCAAATGTACGATAATAATGATTTTTCTAGTCCGAGTTTTGCAATTACCACACCCACTTTACTCACCGAAGCGGGGGGGGATTGTCCTGAAGATTGTCAAATTGTGGAATTTCTGACTGTTGCGAATTACAGCTATTTTAAACAACTTTGGGAGAGCGATCGCAAAGCTTACAGACAGAAAAAACAAGAGATTCTGGACTCTATTTTAGACGTAGTTGAAAAACACTATGTTCCAGATTTTCGCAAACACATGGTATTTCACATTACCGGAAGTCCTACAACTAACGAGCGCTTCTGTTGGTGTCCTAACGGCAATTCCTACGGTTCTAGGCTGACACCGAAAAACATGGGAGTCGATCGACTAAATCATGAAACATCCCTCAACAATTTCTATTTCTGCAACGCCTCATCGGGCTATCCAGGCTTTGCGCCGACATTTTGGACGGGGGCGCTGCTTTATCAACGTTTATCCGGCGATGCGATTTTAGGCTAAGGAAAATTGGCAATTGGTTATTTTCCTGTTTCTCTCGTTCCTTGGCAAAGTCAAGGAATGAATTTCACTCTGGCTCTGCCTCCTCTTAAAAATCTCTCGTTTCTGCTCTCATTATCTCGTTCCTTGGCAAAGTCAAGGAATAAATTTCACTCTGGCTCTGCCTCCTCTTAAAAATGACGAAGCACAGCAACAGTGAAATGCGTTCCCAGGTAGAACCTGGGAACGAGAATTTCTTCCATCTTCCATCTTCCATCTTCAATCGGACTGATGACATTGTACGGAAAGCTCGGAGGGGACAGCACTAATGACTGATGACTAATGACTGTTGACTGTTAACTGTTGATTAATGATTGCTGACTAATGACTGATGACTAATGACTAATGACTAATGACTTCTTCCTTCTTCCTTCTAGGAGCGAACTATGAGAATTGCAATTGTTGGGGGCGGAGCTAGCGGTATGGCCACAGCCTACTGGCTCGATAAACAGGGACATCACGTCACTGTTTTGGAAAAGCAACCGATTTTAGGCGGACACATTCGCACGCTCAATAAAAATGTTTTGCCAAATCAATCTGAATGCAATGAAATATTAGAAAATGGGGTGCTGGAATTTCCCACAGTGTTTTACAACTTTGTGGCTTTAATGCAGGAGTTAGGCGTTGAATTAGAACCAGTGGAGATTGGATCAGCGCTGTTTTTTAAAGATGGCAGTCACTTTTTGTCTGCTGTTTCAATCAAAAAGAATTTCACGGGAATTCAACGTCTGATCGAATATTTGCGGCTGGATGCTCTTTATGCTCGTTCGGCTGGATTTATTTTAAAAATGCGGTTTGCCAAACAGCACGATTTCTACGATATCGCGCTTTCTGGGAGTTTGAAAAGTTCGTGCATCCGTAACGATTGGCTGAAGTTGTTGACGATGTACAGCTACTCGATACCGTTTGAATTACTAGACAATTTTCCTGCCCAATTGGCGATGCCTGTTTTGCGCGATTATGCCTCGGTCAATTGGGTGAGGATTAAAGGGGGGGTGTATTCTTACATTGAAAAGATTCTGGAGCGCTTTCAGGGCGATATACTGCTAAATCGGGAGATTGCCAAGATTTTTAGAAGTGCGGATGCTGTAAAAATTGTGCTTTCTGATGGGGAGATTCAGGAGTTTGATAAGGTGGTTTTTGCGATGCCGCCAGACCAAGTAATGAGGCTGTTGGCTGACCCGACGGAGGCGGAAACGAAGCGGTTTGGGGCGTGGCAACCCAATTATGCCACGACGGTGCTGCATTCGGATACTTCGATGTACGATCGCTACGGCATCCGCAAGTTATCAGAATTTGATTTTTTCGAGACGGACAAAGGATGGGGCTACAATGCGAGCTTGAATCAGCTTTGCGGCATTTCGTCACCACGAGAGTACAGTTTAGCATTTCGACTCGAACAGTCGATCGACCAAAACCAGATTATTCACATTCAAAAACATCATACACCCATGTATAATGTCGAGTCTTTTCGATACCGAGACGAAGTTATCGAGACTAACGGCGAGAACCACACTTATCATGCGGGAGCTTATTTGGGGGATGGTTTGCACGAAGGAGCGATTACCTCTGCTTTGCGAGTCGCAAAATTAATCGGGTGAGTTCAATAGACTTGAGTTGCACTCTGCATCGCAGACAAAATTGAATTATCTGCGTCCATCAGTGTTTATCCGCTGGAAATCTGCGGTTAACATATCAAATATTGATTGCCAGAGTAACTTTTCTCGAATGCTTACGCTGCGACACAACCAGTCGCAGTTAAGCAGACATCAAAACTCGCAGATGCGCCCATTGTGGAGCCGGCTAACAAAGTACCCTCAAAGTTAGCTCCCAAGAATGTTGCGCCGCTCAAGTCTGCCTCGCTCAAGTCTGCATAACACAGCCTAGCCCAATCGAGATTTGCCTGCACCAAAGAAACTCCCACCAAGTTCGCTCTGGTTAAATCTGCTCCCTTCAACTGGACGCCCCGCAACTGAGCCCCGCTGAGATTTGCTGCTAACAAATTGGAGCCTTCCAAGTTGACCCCGTTGAGTTTGGCTTCGCTGAGATTGACACCATTGAGGTCTGTCCTGCTGAGGTCGATGCCGTTCATGTAAGCTTTCCTGAGATAGATGCCTGTGAGTTGAGCGCCAAAAAGCTTTGCACCGCTGAGTTTTACCTCTGGACAGTGCGCCCAGTTGAGATTTGCTCCCGTGAGGTTTGCTCCCCGCAGGTTGACGAATTGCAAGTCTGCCGTACACAGATTGGCGTTCCAGAGAATGGCGTTCCGCAGGTTGCTACCTATGAGTTGAGCTCCGGTCAACTTAGCCCTGGGGAGTTTTGCTTTGACGAGGAAAGCTCCGCTGAGATTGGCTTTCGTGATATCTGCGTCGGCTAGTCTGGCTTGGCCCATTTTGGCAAAACTCAGATTTGCCCTGCAAAGGTTTGCGCCGTTGAGTGCTGCTTTGGTCAGATGCGCCCGACTCAGGTTAGCTCCCGCAAGGTTAGCCCTCGAAAGGTTTATTCCGTCCAAGATAGCTCCGCTGAGATTGGCTCCGCTCAGCTCGGCACCTACAAAGTCTCTTTTGCCATTTTCGTAGTCTTTGAGTAGCTCAGTGACTTCCATAGCGGTTAGATTCCTAATAGCGAAAATTTCTCTAAAAATTCTTAACTCTTAATAAATATTTTATATCTAATCGAGCGGAGGCGATCGCACTTTCGATAAAGCTACAAACTAACTTGATATTTCTCAAGATACTCGGTTTTTTTGCAACACTGGCGACAGTTTTGGACAGTCAACCCTAGAAGAGGGGTTTGAGGGAAGCGGTACGAAGGCAGCGCTGGCCGAGGCACGTTAGAGGCTTTCCGGTAAATAAAGGGTTTGAGGCTGCGACATCAAAACTGTTCGGTTAAAAGTAATTTCCGACATTTTACCGATGATAAGCTGCTACGCAGCTAAACCGGATAAAATAGCATTGCCTTTATTTTTGATTTTTCGATCCCATTTAATAACC
>NZ_JAUBPN010000051.1:0-18499 GCF_036700745.1 Microcoleus sp. S36a_B3
AGACAACTTAATGGAAATTATTTTTAATGTCCTTGTCACCGCGATCGTCTTGGTTGTCGGCTCGGCGATCGGCAGCTTCTTGAATGTGGTAGTCTATCGGTTGCCTGCGGGTTTGTCGGTGATACACCCTCCCTCTCGCTGTCCCAAATGTTTAAATCAACTCAGAACTTACGAAAATATACCCGTGTTCGGTTGGCTGTGGCTGCGGGGACGCTGCAATCACTGTCGCAGTCAGATTTCTGCCCGCTATCCGCTGGTAGAAGCAGCTACGGGTTTGCTGTTTTTGCTCATTTTTTGGCGGTTTGGGATAACAGTAAAAACTCTGGGGTTGTGGGCTTTTTTTAGCTGGCTATTGGCTTTGTCTTTGATTGACTGCGATACAATGACTTTGCCCAATTCTTTAACTCGATCGGGCTTGGTGCTCGGATTGGTTTTTCAAGTGGCCAAAGGTTGGTGGCCGA
This sequence comes from Microcoleus sp. S36a_B3, assembly GCF_036700745.1. NCBI lineage: Bacteria > Bacillati > Cyanobacteriota > Cyanophyceae > Oscillatoriales > Microcoleaceae > Microcoleus > Microcoleus sp. S36a_B3. The sequence goes on from NZ_JAUBPN010000051.1 coordinate 462, forward strand.
CTTTTAGCCCGATCGACTCGGTACACTATCTGGTACTCGACGGTATTCTGGGAGCAGTTGTCGGGTTGTGGCTGTTTGATGCGATCGGACTTGCAGGTTCGATCGGCTTCGGGCAGACTGCTATGGGGATGGGAGATACCAAATTGGCAGCTTTGATGGGGGCTTGGCTGGGCTGGAAATACTTGCTGTTAGCGGGATTTATCGCCTGTTTCGCTGGAGCTTTTGTCGGCGGCGGGGCGATCGCCCTCCGATTGCTCGATCGGCGTCAACCCATGCCTTTCGGCCCGTTTCTGGCCCTCGGTGCAGCAATTACTGCTCTGTGGGGCGAAGCGATCTTATCTACTTACTTGCAGTTATTTTTCCCGAATTTTACTTTCTGATATGTCGGTACTCCGGCGCGATCGAACATAACATTGTCTCAATAATTGGTAAAATTGTTCCGTGTCTTGGATTACACTTACAACTACTAGCTTTCGCTGGGAAGCGGAATTAATGCAGCAGATCCTAGCTGCTCATCAAATCCCAGCTCGCATCGTTGACTTGGGCGTAGCATCTTATTTAGGAGCTGGAAGTGCTACAGCTTTGCAAGTTCTTCCAGAAGACCAGCGGACTGCATCGCTCCTCATCAGTCCCATTGAAGAGGAACCCGAATCTAACAGTCAACAGTCAACAGTCAACAATTAACAGTCAACAGTCAACAGTTAACAATTACCAAGTTTTAATGTCTCTATTTGATTGGTTTGCAAATCGAAGAAAATCTGTACCGAACTCTCAAGAACGGCCGGAACGGGAAATTGCCGACGGGCTTTGGAATAAGTGCGAGGCTTGCGACGCGCTGAGTTATACCAAAGACCTGCGAGCAAATCAAATGGTTTGCTTGGAATGCGGGCATCATATCAGAGTTTACAGCGACGATCGCATTGAACAGTTGATCGACCCCAATACCTGGATGCCCCTTGACGAAGGTCTCCACGCCACCGATCCCCTAAAATTTCGCGATCGCAAAAAATATAGCGATCGGCTGCGAGAATTTCAAGAAAAAACAGGCCACCTAGACGCGGTACAAACAGGCATTGGTCAACTCGAAAATTTGCCCGTCGCCCTCGGAGTCATGGAATTTCAGTTCATCGGCGGCAGCATGGGCTCAGTGGTCGGAGAAAAACTGACCCGCCTCATCGAACACGCCACGCGGGAACGTTTACCTGCGATCGTGGTCTGCTCCTCTGGCGGCGCAAGAATGCAGGAAGGAATGCTCAGCCTGATGCAAATGGCCAAGATTTCCGGGGCTCTGGAGCGCCACCGGGAAGCGAGACTGCTTTACATCCCAATTTTGACCCACCCGACCACAGGCGGTGTCACAGCCAGTTTTGCCATGTTGGGAGACATTATAATTGCAGAGCCAAAAGCTACTGTAGCCTTTACGGGCGGTCGGGTAATCGAGCAAACTCTGCGGGAAAAGCTGCCGGAAAATTATCAAACTTCCGAATATTCCTTCGCCCACGGTTTTGTAGACTTAATCGTACCCCGGACTCAATTAAAAAAAACTCTCGCTCAACTGATCGCTCTCCACCAGCCCCAGCCTTTCTTGGCAAAATCGGAATTTCCAGCCCTCGATGTCGGCGAGGGCCACCACGCTTTACCCGCACCTACTCACGCTCTCAAGCTTTCTCCCTAAGCTAAGCTGTAGCGCCCAATGACTTATTGTCGTCAAGAGATCGAAATTTTAGAAAAGAGTTCAAGCCCCAGATTGCATCTGTGGAGTAAATCTCAAATCTCAAATCTCAAATCTCAAATCGACTGATTGTCTGTTGGTGAGCCCGCCCAAGACCCAAATCTCAGAGGAATTGCCAAAAAACCCTGGTTTCTTGGCAAAACATCAAGTTTGGTGGCGAGAAATTCAGCCAAATACCGGGTTTTGAGCCCCGCGCGCTCAAGTCCTATTGATAATAAACACCCGGCAATGGGATGATATTAGTTGGAAGTTGATGGGCTATGAAGTTTGAGTGAGCAAAAATGCTTAGTGGTAGTTAGTGGTTAGTGAGCTGGCGATCGAACAAAATCTCAGAACAAACTAACAGATTGGGAGCTAACACCACTTTGTTAAATTGTCCAGCTTTCTGTCAATAGCCGTCAACTCAATTTTGACCAGTCAGCGACCTAAAAATTATGGGTTTTGCAGACCTATCTATCGCAGAAATAGCAGAAGACTTCGACGTCCCTGTTGAAGACGTGCTCCGCTTGTGCGACGAGTTGGAAATTGCCTACAAGCATCCTCAAACCCGTTTGGCTTTGGAAGATGTTAAGGCAATTATGTCCGCTCTCGAAAAAAGGCGCGACTCAAAAGGGATTCCAGATTAGATAGCAAAATTCCTCTACCTCGACGTTGGGGTACGGCTGCACAAATTTTTGCCAATTGTCGCAGCAGGAAGGAATTTTCAAGATCAATCTGTTTGCCGCCTACGCTCTTTTAGCGTTCAATAATTTGTCGGATTTTTTTAAGGAGAACCATGCTTAAAAGATATTTCATTGCTCTGACCGCTGTATTCTTGACATTTCAGTTATTTGTCAGCAGCGCGATGGCTATCGAACTGAGTCCGGAACTTCGCACTGTGACTTTAAATGACAAGGGCGCTCCGGTGGTGCTGAACCTCAAACAAGTTCAGCAAGGCAAACGCTTGTTTAACTCAGCCTGCGCTCAATGTCACGCTGGGGGAATGACAAAAACTGACCAGAACGTCAATTTGAGTCCCAAAACTCTGGCTTTGGCCAACCCACCCCGCAACAATATTGAGTCGCTGGTGGACTTTATGAAAAATCCCACCACTTATGACGGCTTTGAGGAGATTTCCGAGCTGCATCCGAGCATGAAGAGTGCGGATATTTTTGCAGAGATGAGAAATCTCTCAGAAGAGGATTTGTACGCGATTGCCGGTCACATTCTGTTGCAGCCCAAAATAATTGGCGAGCAGTGGGCTGGCGGTAAAGGCGCTCGTTAATTGATGTTAAATTTTAGATTTTGGATTTTGGATTGGGACAGGGCTGGGATTTGGCAAGCATTGCTGGCCGGTCGTTTTTCGCTCTAAAATCCGAAATCTAAAATTTACCAAAAAATTGGGTCTAAAGCCCCGTCCTTATAGGACGGCTTTTTATTCTTGGTCGTGATAATATTGTAATGTGGCTAGGGTATTCAACCACATTAAAAACCCAGTCGCCTGAAGGCAACGCACCTTGAAAACTGAAGTTATGGGCGATCGCGCAGAAAAGCTGGCGCGGGTAAAAACTTCGAGCAACAAGTACCAGAGAAACCAGTATTTTGGGTTTTGAATTGTACCGTGGGGCACACGGGAACAAGACTCTGCAATGAGTCGAAAGCTTGAGGACAGAACCATCTTGCGGTAAGTACAGGAAGCTGTACTTATTAAGTGGACTGAATGATACAAGAATCTCTGCCCTTCTAGGGCCCAGAGTTGTCAATTGTTACTCATTGATATCGCAAAAGGTTGTAGTGCGTCATGCAGCGTCCTGGTGTTTTTGTCTGCTTTTTGTTGGGAATTTTAATTATTTTGCCGCTGTTGTTGCTGGCACCTCAACCAGCCTTGGCTGCTTCTGATGCTTACGTGACTCGTTATTTGAAAGTCACCGAACCTGTGGCATTGGAATTGGACGCACAGGGAAACACTCGGTTATTTTCGGCTGAGGATTTGTCCTCCGGTAAGCGGTTGTTTGAGCAAAGCTGCCTCAACTGTCATGTTGGGGGAACAACTTTGCCGGATCCGACTGTATCTTTGTCTTTGACTGCTCTGGAGGGGGCAACGCCTCCGCGCACCAGCATCAATAGCTTGGTGGCGTATCTGAGAGAACCCATGACTTATGACGGTAGTGAGGAAACTTTTTGGTGCCGCCAAGTGCCGGAAAGCTGGATGCAGCAGGATGAGATTGAAAATTTGGCTGCTTTTGTGCTCCGGGCTGCTCAGAAGGCTCCGGGCTGGGGCGTGGATAATCTGGAGAGTTGAACGGCTTTTTGTCAAAAAGTGTAAATTACTAGAAAAATCCCGATCGCCACTGCGTGTTTGTGCCTGAATAAACAGGTAAAATAACTAAAGAATCACCTTCAAAGGTGTCCATTAGAGGAGAACTGCGTTGAAAAGACTCTTATCGATCGCCCTGTTAGCGATCGCAATTCTTACCGTCGGCTTCGGCCGCCCTGCTTTGGCCGGCGATGCTGCTAACGGAGCTAAACTCTTTAGCGCCAACTGTTCTGCTTGTCACATCGGTGGCGGCAACGTGGTTATGGCAATGAAAACCTTGAAAAAGGATGCTCTGGAAAAGTACGGCATGAATTCCATCGAAGCTATCACCACTCAGGTAATTAAGGGCAAAAATGCTATGCCTGCTTTTGGCGGCCGCTTGAAGCCCGAACAAATCGATGATCTCGTAACCTACGTGCTCGAACAATCTGAAAAGAACTGGAAAGGCTAAACTGCCTCTTTGAAGTCGGACAAGCTGGACTTGATTTAATTTAAAACTTGTCCTCCCGATCGCACCCTCTCTCTCTCTTTTGCGAATAAATATCGGTTTGCAGCAATCTTAACCTGTTTGGGAAAGCGCGCCACAAATCGGATTTTTATTTGCCCAAGCGCGAGGGAGGGAAATTCGATTTTAGATTGAAGATTTTAGATGTTAGATGGAAGATTTTAGATTTTGTATAAATTATCAAGTACCTTACATTAAGAATTATTATTGCTGGCGTATAAATAAAAATTCGGTGCTAGGATATAATGCCTTATTAGCTAAGCATTGAAATCACAAATAAAGTCGATCGCGAAAGTGGACTCTACATATATCATGAACGTAAAAACATCAGCAAAAGTTAAAACTCTCGGAGACGCAGCCTCTGGTGCGATCGAGAAATATTTTCGTAAAACAATAGCGCACGAGGCTGAAGTTATCAAAGACAAAGATGCAGAAGAACTTCATCAAATGCGCGTGGGATTGAGACGTTTGCGATCGGCTGTAACGGGTTTTGCTCCGGTTTTGGATTGGCCAAAAGAAGCTTCAGAACGCAAAATTGGTAAAGTGGGGCGGATTCTGGGAACGCTCAGGGATTTGGATGTGATGCTCGAAAGTCTCCAAAAACGCTATTACCCGAATTTGCCGACTGAAGAACAGGAAGTTTTAGATGAGGCTTTGTCGAGTTTGCTAAAACAGCGGCGCCGGGCTTTGAAAAAGGTGAGGGCTGTTTTGGAACAAAAAAATTACCAGTCGCTGAAAAAGTCGATCGAAAATTGGTTGGAAAAACCGCAGTTTCGGGCGATCGAACATTTGCCAATTGCTGAGGTTTTGCCAGATTTACTCTTACCTCAAGTCAGCGAATTTTTTCTGCATCCGGCTTGGCTGCTGAGCACAAAATATGAGGATGGCCAAGTTAAAGTTTGTGATGGTTTGAATGAGTCGGCTGTGGAAGAGAAGTTAACAGCGGAGGGAAATATTCTGCACGATTTGCGGAAGCAAGCCAAGCGGGTTCGCTATTTGATGAATCTATTTGATAATTTTTACGGCGAGACTTATGAAGCTTATGTGGATGATTTGAAAGCTGTTCAGGAATGTTTGGGCGATATTCAAGATTGTGAAGTTTTAGGTGAGTTTCTGACAGATTTTGTCGATCGCGATTTGCAAAAAGAGTTGCCGCAACTGGCTGGTTTATTGACCCAAAAGCGCTACGAAGCTTGGCAAAAGTGGCAGGTTGTGCAGAATAAGTATTTGAGATCGGAAGTTCGGCAAGGTTGGCGATCGACCTTAATTAATCCTGTGGTTGAAGATGCAGCTTCGGGAGATTCGCAGCCGGAAAGTTAGGTTTTTGGCGAGGAGAGAATGCGATCGACTGACGGGAGGGACTAAAAGATAGATATTTTTAGGGACACGTCATTGCAGTGTCCTTCATTATGTAACTCAATAAAGGGCGATCGCACTTGGGGATAGGTTCAAGAAAAAACCTTAACAATTACTCTTTCCAGTAACGAGTTAAAATCCGAATTACTTCACCAGTGTGAAGTAAAAAAGGGCGATCGCATTTTTTACCATAGCAAATCACGACTGTAACCACTTCATAAACTTATTCGTTGCAGTACCAATAGACTCTCCGACTTGTTTCTTCAAACGCCACCGCTGAAACGCTTGTTCGTAATCTTCCCCTTCAGTTTGATAAACATTCCAAGCATTCAGCGACAATCCTAAGCCCCACGTTAGTAAAATGAAAAGCGACCAAGAAAGCTCGTGCGATCCTGCTAGATTAAACAAAACTAGAAAACTATTGATAATGCCGTACTTTGTCACATTTTTACGCAATTTGCGACGACGGTAAGTGTTAAAAACCAGTTTTTCTTGAACTTCTCCTCTGGTGGCTAACCATTGCTGTTCCGCCACCACAATGTCCTGTTCGGAAATGCCCAATTCCGCTGCAATCTCGAACAACTGGACTCGGGAAAGTTCGCCTTCGTCTTGTCGGCGGGCGATCGCAATTTGCAGAATACCTTGAGCATCCTCTGAACCGTAAACTTGGCTTATTTGAGTTTCATTAGTTGCCATAGCGAGTTTCCTATAATATCCGGCATTATTTCTATCATACATATAACCGCAGTCAAACCGCAGGTAGGAAGAGATGGCGGATTTCAACACCCGGAAAATGCGGGGGCGAGTTGTGAGTTGACGAATTGAACCGAAAAGTATTGCTAATTGGGAAGTGCTAATTAGTAAATAACCCACCACTAACAACTAACAACTAACAACTAATAACTAACAACTAACAACCAATAACCAATAACCAACAACCAATAACTATTGACTAACCTAAAGTATACATCCACCCGTCTCTCGCGCAAATCCTGACAAGTCCGTCCCAAACAACAGGCGTGGCCTCAAAGGATAAACCAGGTTTAAATCTCCCCGATTCTTTTACTTTCAAACGGTAAAACTCGCCTTTAGCATTTTTCAAAGCATTTTTATCTCCAGACTTCGCTCGTTCCCACTTCAATTCAAACAAATAAACACCGTTGTATCCAGCACTAATTAGTTTATTGCCATCTGTAAAAATCGGAGTTGAGATTGAAGAGCCAATCTCTTGTTTAAAGACTATTATCGGAGTATCATAAGACTGATTTCGCCAAGGTACAGCAATTTTTTTACCTGTAATCATATCTTGGGAACCGATGTACAAATTGCCGTCTATCGCATTTGTGGCAAACAGCGCTGGAAACCCCCCAGGATTGTACTCGTCGTTCAACGCCACCGAACCAATTATCCCACCTTCCCAACTAGAAAGTCGGCGGTTTCCAGTTGGCAAAAACCATTCGACACTGGCATTCGGTTCCTTGTTCGGATTCAGTTTCAGGACTCCGCCTTTGCCCTGAATGTATTGTTTTTCAATCGCACAAAATAGTTTACCGGATTTAGAAATTACAGCACTTCCATCCAAATCTGAACCTGTATAAAAATCCCAGACTATCTTTTTACTGGCAATGCTAATACCGTAAATGTGACCGGAACCTGCAGCTATAAATATTCGATCTTTGAGCCTTGATGGCGATGACTCCGCTACCAAGTTGCCGCCGTGCTTGCCGATATCTGCTGCTGCATAAAGTTGTACTTCTGACAAGATCTTTGGCTGTTTAATTCCTTGTTTTAGCTTGGCATTGCTTGTGGAACTATCGAGAAAATAGCCGATCGCATTTTCGCCCGCATTGAACAACACGCCACCGCCGATGTCCAAAGCACTGCTATCGTTATCTTGGCTGTAGCTGGGCGTTTTCCTGATGTCCAGCTTCCAAATTTCCTTGCCAGTTCTAAAAGATATTGCCCTAAAACTCGGCACCACACTTTTGCCACCACCGCCGCTGCGGCTGCCTTGCAAAATCACAATTCTGTTTTCAGCGCTGGCTTTTTCATCGATATAAATTGTTGATGAACCTTTGATTATATCATCAAACTTATAGCGCCACACTTCTTTATTGGTAGCAATATCTATTTTTCGCAAATTGTGGTCAAAAGAACCTATAATTAAATAAGTTTTCCCCCGGTCTCTGGTAATTGTTGGCTGTCCAGTCCAACCCGCGCCGCTCCAAATTTGCGATCGCCTTCCCAGAAAAGTCCGTCCGCTTCCTAGCTGAAATTTATCGATTAATTTCAAGTTTTTCGGAACACCTCTGCCGTAGAAACGGCGCTTGTCGTTACCTAAAAATGTCGGGACTAATAATTCTATTTCTGGGTCTGCTTTTGCCAGAGCATTGTTAATATTAGTTTCTAATAAAGCTTGTTCCGAGGATGCAGTTTGGTACAGTTTGAGAACAGCAGGAGGAACAGCAGCACTCAGCAAAAATTGTCCTAGCTGTTGATTGAAGGTTCTGCGAGATGATAAACTCATGTTAGAGCGAGATAATCAGCAATAATATTAAAACATAATTATCAGCAACAACTCAATTAAAACAGATCGCGCTAAACTGCTAAATAACTGACAAGCTTACTCAGTACGAGTTAAAGTATATTTGATTATGGTGAACCGTCTTGCTCAATCCCAAAGCCTTTACCTGCGGAAACACAGCGAAAATCCGATCGACTGGTGGCCCTGGTGCGACGAAGCCTTAGAAGCGGCCCGGAGCGAAAATAAACCGATTTTCCTGTCAATTGGCTACTCTAGCTGCCACTGGTGTACGGTGATGGAAGGAGAAGCATTTTCCGATCGCGCGATCGCCCAATACATGAATTCGCAGTTTATACCGATCAAAGTCGATCGCGAAGAACGCCCGGACATCGACAGCATATATATGCAAACCTTGCAAATGATGACCGGTCAAGGTGGTTGGCCGCTCAACATTTTTCTCACTCCCGACGAGCGAATTCCCTTCTACGGAGGCACTTATTTCCCCGTAGAAGCCCGCTACGGGAGACCAGCATTTTTAGAAGTTTTGCAAGCAATTCGCCGCTTTTACGACACAGAAAAAGGCAAAGTAGAAGCCTTCAAAGCAGAGATTTTAGGCAACCTCCAACAGTCGGCAGCGCTGTCAGGGGTAACCACCGAATTAAATCGCGAAATTTTTCAAAAAGGCTTAGAAACTACCACCGGAATTATTGCCGGCAGCAACCCCGGCCCCAGCTTTCCGATGATACCTTATGCTGAGCTAGCACTGCGGGGAACGCGATTTAATTTTGAATCAAAATACGACAGCAAACAAGTCTGCACTCAGCGCGGATTAGACTTAGCATTGGGCGGCATTTACGACCACGTAGGAGGCGGATTTCACCGCTACACCGTTGATGCGACTTGGACTGTGCCACACTTTGAAAAAATGCTCTACGACAACGGTCAAATTGTTGAATATTTGGCGAATTTGTGGAGCGCGGGAATACAAGAACCCGCTTTTGAAACTGCGATCGCGCGGACAGTAGAATGGTTGAAGCGAGAAATGATTGCGCCAACAGGCTATTTTTATGCTGCACAGGATGCTGACAGTTTTAACACTTCAGAGGAAGTTGAACCGGAGGAAGGAGCGTTTTATGTTTGGAGTTACGACGAACTGGAACAACTATTAACTGCTGAGGAATTGGCAGAAATTCAAGAACAGTTTACTGTGACTCGTGGCGGCAATTTTGAAGGCAAAAATGTATTGCAGCGCTACCAGCCCGGAAAACTCAGCGCCACGGTAGAAACAGCTTTAGCTAAACTTTTTGCTGTTCGCTACGGCGGCAATCCCGATACTGTGAAAACCTTTCCCCCAGCCCGCAACAATCAAGAAGCTAAAAATGAAAGTTGGCCTGGTAGAATTCCGGCAGTTACTGACACGAAAATGATTGCTGCTTGGAATAGTTTAATGATTTCGGGTTTGGCGCGGGCGGCGGCTGTTTTTGGCAATTTGGACTATCTGGAATTGGCGGTGAATGCTGCTAATTTTATTTTAGACAATCAGTGGCAAAATGGGCGGTTTCAGCGGCTGAATTATGACGGACAATCGGCGGTGGCTGCACAGTCGGAAGATTATGCTTTGTTTGTGAAAGCTTTGTTGGATTTGCATCAAGCGAGTTTGAATTTAGGCAATGGGGAAGCAGCACAGCCATTGCCTAATTCTCAGTTTTGGTTGGAGAAAGCTGTGCAGGTGCAAGAAGAGTTTGATGAGTTTTTGTGGAGCGTGGAATTGGGAGGGTATTACAATGCTGCTAAGGATGTGAGCGGAGATTTGTTGGTGCGGGAACGCAGTTATATAGACAATGCAACTCCGGCGGCGAATGGAATTGCGATCGCCTCTTTGGTTCGCTTGGCCTTGCTGGGCCAGAATTTAGAATATCTCGATCGCGCCGAACAAGCTTTGCAAGCTTTTAGCAGTATTGTCCGAGATGCTCCCCAAGCTTGTCCGAGTCTGCTTTCGGCGATCGACTGGTATCAGCATTCTACCCTGATTCGCACTTCGCCCGACCTGATTCCTGGGTTAATTTCGCAGTATTATCCGACTGCTGTTTGTCAGATTGAGGTGGATTTGCCTGAAGGTGCGATCGGGTTAGTTTGCGAGTGTTTGACTTGCAAAGAACCTGCGAAAACTCAAGAGATGCTGTTAGCAGAAATTCAGCAAAGTCAAACGCGAGGATAAAACAAAAAGGACTGAATTCCTGACTGCGAACCTGTTTTACTCGTTGACTCGTCACTAGGCTTTACTCGTTACTAGGCAGAGCCTAGTAACGCAGATCTGCAGGCTCTGCCTCCAATTTCCGAAGCGAGGCAGAGCCTCTGGATATAGGTTCCTTTAGCTGGAGCCTGGGAACCAGTTAAACCCCTCAATTCACCAATCCCTCAATGTAAAATCTAAAATCTCAAATTTCAACTCCTTACCTTTTTTAGAAAAGCTATATTCCGTGAAAGAGGTATCTAAAAATGAACTTCACCATCAAACTGCTTGATGTCGTTGCATTACTAGAAGATTTACCAGGACAGGGCTTATATCGGGGTCAAGTGGGAACAGTAATTGATGAATATGATGCAGAATTTGTTGAATTTGAGTTTAGCGATTTGCAAGGTTGTACCTACGCGCTAGAAGCCCTTAGCAAGTCGCAGTTAATGATTTTGCATCACAGTCTGCTGGCAGAAACCAAATAGCTAAAAACTCAACCATTATTACAAAAACAAGTTTTAAATCCCTAATAATTCCATTCTTTACAAACAATACAGCGGTGGGCAATATCCGAACTTATACAGAATAAGTTATGGCCAACTCTACAATCTAAACTCTACAATCTAAAATTGTATAATCCCCGTGCAGCTAACAGTTACCCCTCAGCAGCTAAAAACATAAGCTTTTTTTATATTGACTGAACCGAATTTATTAACTATAATTACCAGGCCAAAAATAACAAAAATTTTACGCCTAACAATTTTCTCAAATAACAGGTAAACTATTCTAACGTTTGCCCGTACCGAACGCTGCAGGCAAAACCTATATCTGTTAAGCATTCGTCCTAATTCTTAGGAGCAGGATTTTAAAATATGCATCTCAGCGAACTGACTCATCCAAACCAATTACACGGCCTGTCGATTCATCAACTCGAACAAATTGCCCGACAAATTCGAGAAAAGCATTTAGAAACAGTAGCTGCAAGTGGTGGACACCTAGGCCCTGGATTGGGTGTAGTCGAACTCACCTTAGCACTGTACCAAACCCTAGACCTCGATCGCGACAAAGTTACCTGGGATGTCGGCCACCAAGCTTATCCGCACAAATTGATCACCGGCCGCTACAACCAATTCCACACCCTGCGCCAAAAAGACGGCGTTGCAGGCTATCTCAAGCGCTGCGAGAGCAAATTTGACCACTTCGGCGCCGGTCACGCCTCCACGAGCATTTCCGCAGCCCTGGGAATGGCAATGGCGCGCGACCTCAAAGGCGAAAACTTTAAAACTGTAGCAGTCATCGGCGACGGTGCGCTGACGGGCGGCATGGCACTCGAAGCGATCAACCACGCGGGCCATATGCCGAAAACCAATTTGTTAGTTGTGCTCAACGACAATGAGATGTCAATCTCCCCCAACGTCGGCGCAATTACCCGCTATTTAAACAAAATGCGCTTGTCGCCACCGGTGCAGTTTCTCAAAGATAACTTAGAGGAACAATTCAAACAAATTCCCTTTGTTGGCGAAACTTTTACTCCAGAAATGGAACGCATCAAAGAAGGGATGAAACGCTTGGCTGTCTCGAAAGTTGGAGCTGTAATTGAAGAATTGGGCTTTACTTACATGGGCCCGGTAGATGGACACAATTTGCAAGAGTTAATTACCACTTTCAAACAAGCTCATACTATCCAAGGCCCTGTGTTAGTTCACGTTGTGACGGTGAAGGGCAAAGGATATGCGATCGCCGAAAAAGACCAAGTAGGATATCACGCCCAAAATCCCTTTAACCTCGCCACCGGCAAAGGCATTCCCTCCACCAAGCCCAAACCTCCAGCCTACGCGAAAGTCTTTGCCCACGCTCTAGTCAAGCTAGCAGAAGACAATCCAAAAATTGTCGGCATTACTGCTGCAATGGCAACCGGAACTTGCCTGGACAAACTTCAGGAAAAGCTGCCGAAACAGTACATTGATGTTGGCATTGCCGAACAGCACGCGGTGACTTTATCGGCTGGTTTAGCCTGCGAAGGAATGCGCCCGGTTGTCGCAATTTACTCTACCTTTTTGCAGCGGGCTTACGACCAAATAATTCACGATGTCTGCATCCAAAACTTGCCTGTTTTCTTCTGTTTGGATCGCGCCGGAATTGTCGGCGCAGACGGCCCCACCCACCAAGGAATGTACGATATTTCTTACTTGCGGTGCTTGCCAAACATGACAATTATGGCTCCCAAAGACGAGGCAGAATTGCAGCGGATGGTAGTCACGGGAATCAACCACACGAGCGGCCCGATCGCGATGCGTTACCCGCGCGGCAACGGTTACGGTGTTCCTCTGATGGAAGAGGGTTGGGAAGAATTGGCGATCGGCAAAGCCGAAATTCTCCGCAACGGCGACGACGTGCTGATATTAGGTTACGGTTCAATGGTTTATCCGGCAATGCAAACCGCCGAAATGTTGAGCGAACACGGCATCGAAGCAACAGTCATCAACGCGCGTTTTGTCAAGCCTTTGGATACAGAATTAATCTTGCCTTTAGCACAGCGAATCGGCAAAGTTGTCACAATGGAAGAAGGTTGTTTGATGGGCGGTTTCGGTTCAGCAGTAGCCGAAGCTTTGCTAGATAATAATGTTCTTGTTCCAGTGATGCGCTTGGGTGTACCTGATACATTGGTAGACCACGCAACACCGGATCAGTCGATGGCAACATTGGGGTTAAATCCGTCGCAAATGTGCGATCGCATCTTAGCACAATTCAGCCGCAAACAATCACCCGTTAGCGTCTAATTAGCTAGAATTGTAGGGTGCAGCGCACCTTACAATTCTATACTGCACAAAAGGAGAATCAACAATGACTAATCTCAACCCAACTCGCAGAGTTCCCCGCAGAAGATTGCACCCAAAACGCACGCTTTCTCCAGAAGAGATAGCTCAATGGTATGCTGAAAGAGCCGCATTTCGGCAGCGGTGTCAACCTATATTCGATCGCCTAAGACCAGAATTGATTAAAACCCACTACAACTGGTACATGGCAGTTGAACCAGACAGTGGGGAATATTTTATCGAAAAAGATTCGTTAGCTGCTGGAAAAATATGTCGCCAAAAACATCCTAATGCGATCCCGCACGTCTTTAGAATCAATGAAACTGGAGTTTGTGGCACGATATGATGGAAAGAATATTTGGCGATCGGGACGAGCTATTTTTTGAAATTGCATTGATTGCTGATAACGGCTTAGAATTACCTGTTGATGCTCTGCTTGATACAGCTTTTTCGGGCTGGTTAGCAATGGAAATTCAGGATTTAGAGGGGCTTGATTGGACTTATGTAGAAAAAGAAACAATGCGAACAGCTAAGGGAGAATTTGATTTCGAGATTGATGCAGGAAAAATTACAATTGATGAGCAAGATTTTGACATTCCCGTTCATGTAGGCGCGGGAGTACCGGAAATTTTAATCTGTCGCCAATGGCTAAAAAATCGGCGGTTAGTAGTTGATATGTCTGCGGGTATTTTGACATTGGAAGCGATTTAAAAGCAAAATGAACTTAAAAAATTTTGATATAGTAATAGTAGGAGCAGGCCCAGCAGGCGGTCACTGCGCGAGAATATTAGCAAAATCCGGCCGCAAAGTCTTGCTTGCCGAACAAAACGACAATTTTAATAAAAACGACTTTTCCAGCGCCGCCACGCCTTTAGAAACCCTCTCTCAATTCGATTTACCCGAATCAGTAATCGGCAGTTTTTGGCACAAACTGACTATTGAAACTAGCAAAGTCAGTCAAACTTGGGAGTCTCCCGAAAAGTTGGGAGTTGTTCTCAATTTTGCTAAATTTAGAGCTTTTTTAGTCGAGGAAGTTGAGCGATTTGGCGGTGAAGTTTGGCTTGGTTGTCGCTACACCGGACATTCGCAAGTTAACGGCGAAACAATCGTAAAATTTAAACAGCTATCTGACGGTCAATCTGTCAAAGTTAGCACTAAAGTTTTGGTTGATGCTACGGGTTTTGCTAGGGCGATTATGTACGAAAAAGAAAACGATAAGCCAGAGTTTTTATCGGGAACCGGTATCGAATATTTAATTGAAGTAGAACCGGAAATTTATCATAAATATGCCAATGATTTAATCTTCTTTTTGGGCGATAAATGGATGCCGAAGGGTTATTCTTGGATATTTCCAATGGAACAAAACAGGCTAAAAGTTGGTGCGGGCCGCATTTTTTTAGATCCGAAAACTGTGAAAAGTTTGGAACCTTTGAAAAAATATATCGATTTGCTGATTGATGAATATCTGAAGTCTAAAAATTATACAATTATTGACAAACATGGTTCCACTCTGAAGTACAGTCAGGGTTTGCAGGATATTTATTACAAGGATAATATAATTGCGATCGGCGATACTGTCTCCACTGTAAATTTTTTGGGCGGCGAGGGTATCAGACACGGGATGGATGGTGCCGAAATTGCGGGGAAATACATTGAAAAATATTTGGACGGGAAAATATCGGATTTTGGAGATTATGAAACCCAAATGCACCGCAAGTTTGATAAAAAATGGCATATTTCCGAAAGGTTGGCGGTGAGAAAGTATATCGATGATGTTAATGATGAGCTTACAGACAAGGTAATTTCTTACTTAAAGTACATGAAAACTGATGATGTGATGGATATTTTATTTTATTATAAGTTTGAGAAGATTTATAGAGGATTTGGCGGTTATTTGGGGCGGAAATTTCAGGGTTTGGTGCAGCGGCTGAGAAAAAGTTTCTAGTAATGATCTAAATCGTCATCAAGTTGGTTTGTAGTGAGGACTTTATTCCTTCCGAATGCGAACTCAACTCCTCACTACGAACCTAATTTTAAGGGATTTTCCTTTGTGATTTGAATGCGGGGTAGCGACATTAAAGAATCGTCTAAGCTGCTAAACTTTGACCTATACGATACACCAAAAGTATACCCAGTCGCCCCGATTAAATGTTCTACAATTTTATCGACATCGCCATAAGGATAGGCAAAACATTTAACAGATTTCTCTAATCCCTGTTCCAAAATAGCGCGAGATTTTGCCCCCTCACGCACAATTTCTGTGGGCGACAAGGTAGTTAGAGGTTGATAGGTAGCAGACATCGAACCGAATTCAATTCCTGCATCCCGCAGTTGTCTAATTTCTGGCCATCCCATTAACTTTACTTCTTCACCTTCGGCTTTTTCCCAACTATTTGTCTTTCCAATCGACTCGGCTACTAAAAAAACAGTTGCTGTAAAATCATAGCGTTTTAGCAAAGGCCAAGCATATTGGAAAAAGTCGAGATAGCCTCCGTCAAATGTCATCAATACGGCTTTACCCGGTAAAGGAGTTTTATCCCGTTTCGCATTTTGCCAATTTTCCCAACTCGCACTGTAATAACCTTTTTCTTGTAAATCCTGTAGTTGCTGTTCAAAAAAGTCGGGAGTAACTGCATTTAAACCATCGGGAGAAATGCGGCGGTAGGCGAGAATCGGCAGTTTTTCTGTGACGCTGTTATTGTTAAAATTTTGAGGTGGTGCTGGGTTAGCAACTTCTCGATAAGGCGATTTTTTCCCGATGATTTCTGGTGCATAAAATACTTGTTTTTGTAGCTCGTTTTCTTGGGGAATTTCCATTGTTGTTTCCCCAGCGATTGCTGCGGCTGATGCGATTTCTCGCAGCGCCGCGGCTGGGAATGCGGCGCGACGGCTGATACTGGTGCCGATCGCACCCGATCGCCTGCTGAACATCACTGCATTTGGCGGATAAATACCACCAGCACCCTCTGCATTCAACCACTCGGGCTGATTCGACCTTTGGCGGGCAGCAGAGGCTAAGCGCGATCGCAGCGATTGCTTACCGTCGAGCGGTTTTCCCAGCAAAGCTTCTCGCACGGTGGCGACGCACAACTCAAAACCGCTATTTCGAGTAATTGTCGATCGCAATTTTTGAGCAGAAACGAAATTATTTTCCACCGCAACCGTGACAATACCGACAGCAACGCCGCCTACTTTCACCAGGACATCTATTTCAGAAAGCTCAACTTTTATATTAGGTAATTCTTCACTAACTTCTACAGCAATTAAATCTTTTTCGAGCGTAATTGTTGGGACTTCTTCGGCTATTTCTGGCTTGTAGAAATCATCCAAATGCCAATGCGAACGCCCCCATAATTCTTGCAAAAATAGCGCCCAGTCATGTTTGGCGCGCAACGGTTGCAGCAAAGTTTCCCACAATCTATTACCTTTTTCGCAGCGATTGCGTTGAAAGTAGCGATCGAGAATTTGCCAAGCAAACTGGGCTGCGATCGCATCCGCCAACACCGCACCCGCCACAATCCCGTCGCAGACTGGCAATTCCACAACACCGAGTTTAATGCCTTCTAATTGAATTGTACAGTGCAGGCGATCGCATATTTGCAAAGTGTAAATATCCGAAATTGGTTCGCTCACTTCTACTACGGCTAATTTCCACACAAATTCATCGTTAACTCGCTTAACTTTATCTAAAACATATTTAATTTCATTGAGGGTCAAAACTCTATGATATTTATGAACATTATTACTTTTAATATCTCTCTCAATACCTTGGTGCCAAGGTAAACTCAGACTGAGATTCGCAGCTTTTTCTTTATAATTAACCAGCATTTTTTCATCATACGGAATGCCCATAAAATAACAAAGATGTCCTAAAATTTGTGCTTTATTATCTAAAAGATCCTCATATTTTACCAAGATATGATGAGATTTATTAGCATATTTGTGGCTGGTTAATATCGCGTGTCTCCAGCGCTCGAAACAGTGGTCTAAATCCCAACCATCACCCCATAATTCGGTAGAATTCCTAGTGACATCATACAAAGAAGCTATTGTATCCATACTGTTTCGCAAAATATGAATAAATTTTGCATCCGGCAATAAACGCTCTATATCTTGAATAAAATATATATGCTCCGGCGTTTTTTCCAGCCAAATACTTTTGTTTTGTTCTGCCGCCAAACCATCCAAAACTCCGACAAACCAACGAGTTTTAGTTTCGACGGTTTGACTGTCATCAAAACCTTTTAAAAGTTCAGGACGCTTAATCTCATCTCTAAAAAAAGCTTCCATCCTACTTGGCAACTTTCCCGCAAACTGATCGTACAATAAATAGTGAAAAAATTTAGATTCAGGAAAAGAGATAACTTCTGGATGAGCCGCTAATAAACTTTGAAGGATGGTTGTACCGCTTCTCGGCGAGCCTATTAAAAATATCCGTTTCATTTTTATAGCTAATAAAGGGTTTGTGAATTAGATTTTTTTTACGAACTGCAGAGAGCGCAGAGGGCACTGAGGAAGAGAAGAAAGAGGTATGATTGATGTTCATCTCTGGGATCTCTGCGGTTAAAAACTG
>NZ_JAUBPN010000052.1:0-17958 GCF_036700745.1 Microcoleus sp. S36a_B3
CCAATAACCAATAACCAATAACCAATAACCAATAACCAATAACCAATAACCAATAACCAATAACCAATAACCAATAATTAATTTAGGGAAACTTGCCAGCCTTTTTCGCTTTTTTTTAGCTTGAGAGAAGTGCATGATTGCAAAAAGTTAGGGAGTTTTCTGCCGAAATTAAACTCTTTAATTGTTTGGGTAATTTGTTTGCCGTATTGTCTGTGAAATTCGCTGCCTACATTGGAGAGAAATACAGAATTTTGAGGAGAGTTGTCGGTTAAGTCGCCAACTATTTTGACTATAGCTTTTTCCAAGTCTTCGAGAGAATTAATATTGGTTAAGCTGGTCGGTGCTGCTTGGGTGTGATTCACATTTTCTTTGTTAAGTATGGGCGGTGGGGGGGGCGATTTAACTTCAAAGAGAGTGACATAAGTTTGAGATTTTTCTGAGGGTTTGTGAAGAACAAAATCGGTGGGATATTTGAGAAATATATCTCTGGTTTTAGTTCCTAGGAGATGCTGGGAAACTATTTGACTTAGGACTAAACCGTAATTTTCTGTAAATAAAGCTGAAATTCTGGAAATTTTAATCCACTGGGTTGAGGTGAGTTTTTGCTCTTTTTTGATTAATTCTTTTAGCTGAATAACTAATTGTTCTACGGGTGTTATTTCGGGTAAAGTCACGAGGGAATGGGTTTCCACTTGTCCGGTTTTACTGTTTAAAACTATGATTTGATCTATTTGCTTGCGGACTTGAAATACGGTTAATCCGTGGGCTTGTAGTGTATTGCTGAGGTGGGTGAGGGCGCGATCGGACGAACAGACAAAAATCTCTTTTGCTGTGGGATAATGTACGAAAATTGATGCGCCTACTGTTGCCATTTTTAAGTCGGCGCTGTCTTTGCCGGGGGGGACGTGAATCAGTTGATAGCCGCGCTGGTGAAATTCGGCATCTTTTTTGCCCATGCTGCGCCAGTTGGCAAAGGCTACTTTGATTTGGATGGGATAGTGGCAAATTCCTTCTAGGAATTTTTCGGTTTCGATGGTGAGTTGCAAGTTTTCGACATCTAGCAGCAAGATGGCTATGCCGACAGGAAGCGAATGTGTTTGGTTTGCGGTGGGAGTTGGAGGTTTTGGGGAAAGTGAGTTTTGTGATGGGGCTGGTGCTATTGGGGCTGTGGCTAGCTGCTGAATTTGGGCAAATATTTTGCTGAATTGAGATGAATTAATGAATTCTGGAATCAGCAGAATTTGGAGATATTTTTTGGCAGTCTGCAGCAGGGATTTGGTATCGCTGGCTACTTGGAAACTTTTGGTCAATTTTTCAATCAAAACTGACTGAAAATCAGGTTTGGCCCAGGGGGTTTTCCTGTATTTTTCAGCTATCCATTCGGGATGTTGTTCCTGAATGGCAATTAGTGTTTGAGCGATATAGCGACTGATGGCGCTGAATGCGACTGATTCTTGAGTGGCTAGGAAGGAAGTTCGATCGGGCATGGCCCTCTACAATGCGGGATGGTGTCTCAATCTATCATAATGTTAGTTTCTTGTCGGCTGCCGGACGATCGCCCGCAAAACCCAACCTGCTGCAATTAACGCCAATCCAGTCAGCCAAATTTCCCTCTCCACCCAGAAAGCCAGAAACAGACACGCAGCCAATCCAACCCAAGCCAGCCACTGCGGGTAAAGCCTTTCGGCGGGGGAAAGTTGCAGCGCTGCGAGGTTGGTGATAGCGTAGTAGATCAAAACGCTAAAGGCACTGAAAGACCAAGTGGTTTTGACATCGCCGACTAAAATTAAAAGTGCGATCGTAATTTCGACAAATACCACAGCCACATAGGGCGTTGTGCCCGAGGGATTCAGCCGCGCCAAGACTCTGGGCACATCCAGCCGCCGCCCCATCGCCAGCCAGACGCGCGACAGCCCTAAAATTAAGTTCAGCAAGACTCCCAACATAGCGGTAATTGCGCCGACGGCTAACAGTTGCGAAACTCCCGGAGTGGGGAAACTGCGGGCGAGGACTTCCAAAGGTGCAGCCGTGCCGCCTGTTTGCAGGGACAATTTATCAGCTCCCCCCGCGCCAACAAAGACTATTGCTACCGCCAGGTAAAGCAGCATTGTCAGCACCAAAGTAAAAATTATGGCTTTGGGAATGGTTTTACTCGGTTCCCGCACTTCCTCGCTCATTGTGGCGATGCGGCCGTAACCGGTGTAGGCGACAAACATTAGGGCGGTGGCGTGGAGGATGGAGCCGATCGAACTATCATTTTGTACAGTGGCTATTTCCCATCTGATTTCTGGCAAACCTGCAGCGATAAAGACAGCCAGAGATAAGAGTGTAACTGAGACTGTGACAGTATTGGCAATATTCGATCGCCTAATTCCCGCCAATACAATTAAAGTGAGGGCGGCGAGGGCGACTAAAGCTGTTAGGATCAGGTAAGTGCGATCGGCAACACCAACTGCATTTAAAAAATACCCCGCAAAACCCAAAGCAGCAGTAGCAGCCGAAGCAGTTTTAGCTAACAAAAACATCCAGCCGGCTGTAAAACCCAGCCCAGGATTGAGATATTTGTAACCGTATTCATAAGTACCGCCGCTAACAGGGTGACTCGCCGCCAATTGAGCGCTGTTAAAGCCATTGCAAACAGCAACCAAAGCAGCGATACCCACAGCCAAAATCACTCCCGGCCCGGCAATTTCCGCCGCAATTCCGGTACTCACAAATACTCCCGTACCAACAATCGAGCCCAGGCCCATGAGAGTTGCGCCAAAAACACCCAATTCTCGCTTTAAAAGTGGGGGAGACATAACTATGGCAGGTAAGATGCCTGCTGCTACACAAAAATATTTGTCTGTTGTGGAACAGGCCGGACAGCCTGTTCTGAAGACATAACTATAGCAGGCAAAATGCCAGCTACACAAAAATATTTGTCTGTTGTGGAACAGGCCGGACAGCCTGTTCTGAAAGAGGTTCAAGATGTCAGTATTAACCGAAACGACCTTGAATATAATCCCTCGTACTCGCATGGCTTGCAGAAGTAAAAATCCGACTTGTCGGCCCAAATTCCACCATGTGGCCGATGCGACTTTCATCAGTATTAAAGAAAGCCGTATAATCAGAAACCCGAGCAGCCTGCTGCATATTGTGCGTTACAATCACCACAGTTAACTGCTGCCGCAGAGTTTGAAACAACTCCTCAATCTTCATAGTAGAAATCGGATCGAGAGCAGAACAAGGCTCATCCATCAGCAGAATTTTTGGCTTCACCGCCAAAGCGCGAGCAATACAAAGGCGCTGCTGCTGTCCGCCAGAAATCCCCTGCGCCGACTTCTTCAAATTGTCTTTCACCTCATCCCAAAGCGCCGCACTTTTTAGGGAAAACTCCACAATTTCGTCTAACTCTGCTTTGCTTTTGCGACCAAAAATGCGGACTCCGTAAGCAATATTATCGTAAATGCTCAGCGGAAAAGGATTCGGTCTTTGAAACACCATCCCCATTTGGCGGCGCAAACTATTAATATTGACTTTAGGACTGTAAATATCCTGTCCAAAAAACTCCACCCTGCCTTTTATTTGAACTTTTCCTTCCAATTCGCCAATGCGGTTGAGAGCTTTAAGAAACGTTGATTTGCCACAACCAGAAGGGCCGATAATTGCCGTTACTTGCGGGTGAGGAATATTCATCGACAAATTTTCGAGCACTTTGTGAGTTCCGTAGTAAAAACTCAAGTCCTGAACCCGCAAGGCTGGCATGGCATTGGGGTCGATTTCAGGAGTCGCATCTTCAAGAAATTTGTCGCTATTTTTTTCAGCTTTTAAGTTGCTTTTCGGTTTCATTATTTGCAGTTTTTTTAGGGGTGGTGGGAGATTTTTAGATGCAGAAATTTACTCGATGGTCTGATTTAGTTCGTCTTGATAGCTATGCACTGATTTCCCAAGTCACAAATACACAGATAGTTGTTTTCTTCCTTCTTCCTTCTTCCTTCTTCCTTCCTACGCAATTTACCTATCTTGCAAGCGTTTTCGAGTGACGGCGCGGGAGGCTAAGCTAGTAACCAAAACCATTCCTAAAAGAACAGAAGCAGCAGTCCAGGCCAATTCGTTCTGCTCCTTGTAAGGAGAGCTGGCGTAACTGTATATTAAGACTGACATAGAAGGAGTTGGAGTCAGCAGTGTCTCGGGAATTTCTTGGATTTTTGAGATGGTTTCTGCACCGACGGGAGACTGAACTATTTCGCCCAATTTCTCAACTAAAGGGGGCCAAAATTGGCTCGACAAGGCAGTTACAATTAGGGGTGCTGTTTCGCCGGCGGCACGGGAAGCTGCGAGTAAAATGCCTGTGGTAATAGTCGGAAGTGCTGAGGGAATAATAATCCGAAAAATAGTTTGAAAGCGTCCGCCTCCCAAGCCAGCAGAAGCGAGGCGGTAAGAGGCAGGCACTAATTTTAAAGCTTGTTCTGTTGTTAATGCGACAACTGGAAGCATGATGATGCCGAGGGCGACACCGCCGGCTAATCCTGAGAATGCTTTAGTTGTAATGACAATTAAAGCGTAAGCAAACACGCCGACAACTATTGAGGGAACGCTGCTGAGAATAACGGTAATAAAGCGGATTGTATTGGCAATTGCTTTATTTTCTCTACCAAACTCTGACATAAATATTCCCGTCATCACCCCGATAGGCACGCTAATTAATGTCGCAATTCCTACCATTAAAACTGTGCCGAGAATCGCATTTGCAAAGCCGTTGGGCTGGTCTTCAACTCCCACGGGTGCGGGGAGAGATACTAGCACTTCCCAGCTCAAATGTGTCAGTCCTTCCCCTAAAATTTTGTACAAAATAGCGAACAAAGGCAGCAGGGCTAGAGCTGTAAGAGCGAAGGCGATAACTGTCATTCCCCGGCTGAACAAATTTCGGCTCAGCGACAGGGGGCTGTAGATTTCTGCATCCAGAATACTGTTTGATTTTTGTGCTTGAGTCATCTTTAATTCTTAGCTCCCTTAACACCGATTAGCTGAACCAGCAATACTGCAATTGCGTTCACCGACAGGGTGATGACAAATAAAATTAGGGCTAAATACATTAAAGCGCCGATGTGCAGTTCTTCTTGAGCTTCTCGAAATTGACTTGCCAGAACGGCGGGAATTGAGTAGCCGGGAGCTAAGATAGATTTGTTGATTTGAATTGAGTTGCCAATTACCATTGTCACAGCCATTGTTTCGCCCAAAGCGCGTCCCAATGCTAAGATAGTCGCTCCGATAATTCCCGAACTTGCTGCTGGCAATAACAGGTTAAATATGGTTTCCCAGCGGGTGGCACCGAGGGACATGGAAGCACTTCGCAAATCTACTGGAACTGATAGCAAAACATCGCGGCTGATGGCGGCTACTGTGGGCAGAATCATAATCGATAAAAGTATTCCAGCGGGCAGCATTCCCGGTCCAAAAGGTTCGCTGCTGAAGAGGGGAAACCAACTGAAATTGTTGAACAGGGACTGCTGTAAAGGCAGCAGAAAGGGAATTAAAACAAAAATTCCCCAAAGTCCAAAGATGACGCTGGGAATGGCTGAGATTAATTCAACCATGAATCCCAAGGGCGATCGCACCCAAATTGGCAAAAAGTTCTCGCTAGTAACGATAGCTACAGAAAGTCCTAAAGGAATTGCGATGATAATGGCGATCGCAGAACTAACCACCGTACCGTAAATAAACGGCAAAGCCCCAAACTGCAACTCGCCGATATCCCATTTGGGATTCCACAAAAACTCCAGTCCAAACTTGCTAATAGCAGGCCAAGCATCCTTAAAAATTATTCCACTCATCCAGAACAGGATGCCCGCCGTCGCTAAAGCAAAAGCCCATACAAATACAGTAAATCCCGACTCCAGCCACAAACCTTCACCCTTCGTATCAGTCAAATCTACGTGGGTGTTGATTGCTGCCGGCTTCCGAGTCAATTTTTTCGGTTTCTTTGAAAAATTGGTCATACCGAGTTATGGCTTCATTCAGTTGACAGTTGACAGTTGACAGTTGACAGTTGACATGGAAGGAAGAGGATTGGAGTAATGAATCGTCTGCTTTTAATTTCTACCGATCAGGGAGAGGCGTTAAACCAATTCTTTCTGGTAAACAGCGAAATCTTTGATTAATGAAATAGATAGCATTGTGCGTCCCTGCACCTTAATAAATGCAATGTATGAGTTTTGAGTCATACATTTAACTCAAAACTCATAACTATTGGAAAAAAATTGAATTAACCTCTAGCAACCACGCTCTGATTCACTGTTTGAATCACCTTTTGAGCTGTACCTTGCGGAATCGAGGTATACTCTAGCTGTTTGTTGATACCTTGACCTGTAGTCATCACCCAATTAACCATCTTTTTAATAGCATCTGCTTTCGCCGCAGGATACTGTTTGTAGATTAACAGCCAAGTCAAACCAACAATCGGATAACCGTCGTTAGGATTGCCTTCTACTAAGCGGAAGTCGGCGGGGAATGTTTCCCCTGCTAAAGCTTTCTCTGCTTCAGCCAAGCTAGGATCTACAAACCGGCCAGCTTTATTTTGAATAAATGCTGTTTGGAGCTTGTTTTGCCGAGCATAAGTATCTTGAACGTAGCCAACTGCACCCGCTGTATTCTTCACCAAAGCAGCTACGCCGGGGTTTCCTTGACCCCTGACAGGGCTTCCTGGCCAACTCGGCTGAGCGGCAGCTTTGATGCTGCTACCAGTTGCCTGCAAGTGATTAGCAAAAATAAAGGTTGTACCGCTGCTATCTGCGCGTACAGCTACTCGAATGGGAGTATTTGGCAAGTTTTTAGCTTGTCCAGAAATTCCGGCTATTATAGGATCATTCCAGCGAGTAATCTTGCCTTCAAAGATGCCGTTCATGGCATCCTTATTTAGCCTCAGATTGGTCACTCCGGGCAAGTTGTAAACAACTGCAACAGCACCGCCAGCAGTGGGAATTGCCATGACGCCGCGCTTTACTTCGGCTATTTGCGCCGCCGTCATCAGCGCGTCGCTGCCTGCGAAATCAACATTGCCTCCAATGAATGCTTTGATGCCAGCACCGCTGCCAGTTCCTTCGTAGTTTACAGTAATTTGATTTGCACTTCTCATCTGAGAGAAGTAGCGATCGTAAAGAGGTTTGGGGAAAGTTGCTCCCGTACCGTTTAGTGTGACGGCTGCTACAGCGGAACTAATCAAAGTCAGCGAAAATGCTGCTGCTGCTAGTGTCACTATAAAACTACGTCGCCAACGTCCTGTGAAAAAATTCATATTCCTCCTCTCCCTTAATAGCCGACTTTGCAAATCTCCTCCATAGGATAGACTGAAACATCCAAAGAAAAGGATCTAAAAGAATAAGCTTGTTTTAAATTTTGGTTAACATCACATTAAGTTTTTAATGATTAAGAAATGGCTGCAAAAACGATAACCTTTCTTTAATATATGGTTAACATTAGCAGGACTTACGTACTCCTGACCAAAGCAACCGGGTTTTTTACTAAATCTGCGGGTCACAATCAAGTTTTTTCCTACACAAACCCGGTTCCCTATCCCCCTGCATAAGTCCTAATTAGATTAAAAATATGAGCCAGGGGCGATCGCCACTTGATAATCATTACCCTCTTTCTTGACTTTAAATGTTTGACAAGACTGCAAAAAATCTATAAATTTCTCGCCCAAATCCAGCGATTTCAGCTTTTTAGTAATTGGTTGACCGTATTGCTTGTTAAATTCACCTGCTACTAGGATAGTCGAAATGTAAGCGCCTGGAGATTGAGCGGTTAAAGCTATCAAAATTTTTGCTAAAGATGATTCCAGTGTGGCAGATGGAGAAGTGTTTGAATCCGAAGATTTTCGGACTATTTTCACGTGATGCTCGCTCCCGATCGCTGTCAATTGAAATACCGAAGAACGCGATTTCAAAAATTTAACTAAACTGGAATTAACCAAGAAAGTTTTCACTATATGATCGGCCTGAACTTGACATCGGTTGAAAAATATTTTTTTAAGTTCAGCTATATTAATAGCATTATTTGGGGAATTATTTATCTCTAATTCAATAATTTTTATAAGTACCTTTTCTAAGACTTCCAGTGAATCGATCGTCACGGGATTAGCCGGGACAGTTTCTAGCAATTTTTCCTGTTCAATATTTGCACCAACAACGTCGGAAATTGCCGGTTCTTTTGGTTCGCAGATCATATCTTTTTGGGCTGATGCGAATGCTTCTATATGGGTGGAATTTATAGAAGTGAATTCGAGAGCGCGACGCTCTTGAAAAAGCTCAACAACACTAGAAAGCCTAGCTATCCGATCGTCGATTAATTGGTGTTCAGTTTTCAATAATTCAGAAATTTGATTTGCCAGTTCTGGAAATGTAGGGATTTCTATTTTACGTTCGCAAGAATAGTGATTGCTCTCCCCGGTTAGATGATTTTCTACGGACAAGATAGCATTTTGACGGCGTACCCGAAACACAGTCAATCCCTGATTTTGTAATTGATTGCAGAGGTGATTTAACAAACCGTCGGAGGAACAAACAAAAACTTCTCGGACATCCCGATAGCGGTATAAAATAGCAGCACCAAAGGCAATCATTTTACCGTCAGCGGTGTTAGCGCCGCCCGGAGCGTGAATTAGTTCGTAACCGCGATCGTACAATTCAGTATCCAGCTTACCGATACTGGGGTTTTTCCAGTTAGCAAAAGCAATCTTAACTTGCAGGGGATAGCTGCACAAACTGGCTAAAAACTTTTCCGCATTAATGTCGAGTTTCATGTTTTCTGCATCTAGCAGCAAAATCGCAATTTCCCGATCGCACTTTACGGCTGTTTCTGGGGAACTCGTACTGTCCGCGCCTTCGCAACTCAACGGAGATTGAGGCTGAAAACCATGTTGGCTAACAGCTTGGGACTGATAAAACTGCTGGCCGCGGGAACGAGGGCTGTGGCGAAATCGATCGGGCGAACGTCGGGGATTTTTCATTAACTGACAAGGGTAGCTTAACTTTATGGTGGCCGATGGGCTAATAATAAAATAACTACACTTAACAATTCTTAAAGAAAATGGCTAGAGACTTGCGGGGATTCCTAAAACTGCTCGAAGAACGGGGACAACTGCGCCGAATTAGCGCTTTAGTCGATTCCGACCTCGAAATTGCCGAAATTTCCAACCAAATGCTAATCAAGGGCGGGCCTGGACTTTTGTTTGAAAACGTCAAAGGGGCCGAATTTCCCGTCGCCATCAACCTGTTGGGTACGGAAGAGCGCGTTTGCTGGGCGATGAACATGGAAAAGCCGATCGAACTAGAAGAGCTCGGCAAAAAATTGGGAATGCTACAACAGCCAAAACCGCCGAAAAAGATATCCCAAGCCATAGAATTCGGCAAAGTCTTGTTCGACGTAGTGAAAGCCAAACCAGGCCGTGATTTCTTCCCAGCTTGTCAGCAAGTGGTGTTTGAAGGGGAAGGCGTGGATTTGAACAAAATCCCGATGATTCGCCCCTATCCGGGAGATGCGGGCAAAATTATCACCCTCGGTTTAGTAATTACCAAAGATTGCGAAACCGGCACGCCGAATGTGGGCGTTTATCGCTTGCAATTGCAGTCAAAAAACACGATGACTGTCCACTGGTTATCTGTCCGTGGTGGCGCGCGACACTTGCGGAAAGCGGCGCAGGCTGGTAAAAAATTGGAAGTTGCGATCGCCCTTGGAGTTGACCCGCTGATTATTCTCGCCGCAGCAACGCCAATTCCTGTAGATTTATCGGAATGGTTATTTGCCGGACTTTACGGCGGTTCCGGCGTGCAATTGGCGAAGTGCAAAACCGTAGATTTGGAAGTACCGGCGGACTCGGAAATTGTGTTAGAAGGAACGATTACGCCGGGGGAAGTTCTGCCCGACGGGCCCTTTGGGGATCACATGGGTTATTACGGCGGCGTGGAGGATTCGCCGCTGGTTCGATTCAACTGCATGACGCACCGCAAAGACCCGATTTATCTAACCACATTTAGCGGGCGGCCGCCGAAGGAAGAAGCTATGATGGCGATCGCGCTTAACCGTATTTATACCCCTATTTTGCGGCAGCAAGTATCGGAAATTGTCGATTTCTTCTTACCGATGGAAGCGCTTAGTTATAAAGCCGCAATTATCTCGATTGATAAAGCATATCCCGGTCAAGCGCGCAGGGCTGCTTTAGCATTTTGGAGTGCATTACCGCAGTTTACTTACACTAAGTTTGTGATTGTTGTCGATAAAAGTATCAACATTCGCGACCCGCGTCAAGTAGTTTGGGCAATTAGTTCTAAAGTCGATCCAGTTCGGGATGTATTTATTCTGCCGAATACGCCCTTTGATACGTTAGATTTTGCCAGTGAAAAAATTGGTTTGGGAGGCAGAATGGGGATTGATGCTACTACGAAGATGCCGCCGGAAACGGATCACGAATGGGGGGAAGTTTTGGAGTCCGATCCTGATGTGGCGGCGATGGTCGAGCGGCGTTGGGCGGAGTATGGTTTGGCAGATTTGAATTTGGGTGAGGTCGATCCAAATTTGTTTGGTTATGAGATGAGGTAGGGGAGTTAGGTAATGCCCATTAGTGTCAATTTAAGCTATCAGCCCACCAAGTCCGTTAGTCATCCCGCGAGTCCGCCAGGGAATGAATTCCCTGTCTAATAGCTAAAGTCCTCTGAAGAGGACTGAAGAACTCATTAGTCCTCTTTGAGAGGACTTTCGCTTTGAGGCAGGGGTTTCAACCCTTGCCGGACTATGAGTTTTACCTTAAGTTGATACCAATGGGCATTGCCTTGTTGTCAATACCAAAGAAGAAGAGAGGTGGAAAGAATAATGCAAAATCTTGATATCGATCGAACAATTGCGGCTTGGTCATCTCTTACTAAAACGGTTTTTGTTCCTCACACGGAACAGGAATATAAGCGTTTAGTCGAACTACTAGATAGCCTAATAGATCGAGTGGGCGAGAACAAAAGCCATCCCCTTGCTTCGATGATGGATGTTATTGGTGTTTTAATCGAAAACTATGAAGCTGAACATATTCCTGAGTTAGAAGAGGTTGCGTAACCCACTATTTCACATTGCGGGTTACTAATCGAGCAAGGGATTGAAGATTTTTGCGATTTTTAGAAGTGGCGATCGAATTAAGTGCGATCGGGACTTATGCGCTTCGTCAGAGAAACCGGGTTTTTTGCCAAATCTGCGGGCTGTAACGAAGTATTCTGGAAAAAACCCGGTTTCTGGCCACTCGTGCGTAAATCCTAATTTAAACAACAGCTACTCCGTCTCCCGAAGTTGCTTAAGCATTGCTTGCGTTGTTGGATGCTGGGAAAGTTCCGAGTCTTGACCCACTGACATAGCCTTCTGGAGACAATAAATGAAATTGCTCCAAGTGGTTTGGGTGTTGGGATGATTCTCTCCCAATCGGTTAAACCAGATTTCTAATGCTCTCAGGTAAAATGGTTCCGCCTCCGGGTAGCGTCCCATTGCACGGTACAGCAATGCTAGATTGTTCAAACTACTTGCCGTATCGGGATGGTCGGCTCCAAGCTGCTGCTCCCTGATAGATAGCGATCGCACATACAAGAGTTCTGCCTCCGGGTAGCGTCCCATTGACTCGTACAGACCTGCCAGATTATTCAAACTCATAGCCGTATCGGGATGGTCGGCTCCTAGCTGCTGCTCTGTGATGGCAAGCGATCGCACATAAAAGGGTTCCGCGTCCGCGTAGCGTCCCATCGACTTGTACAGCCCTGCCAGACTGTTCAAACTCATAGCCGTATCGGGATGGTCGGCTCCTAGCTGCTGCTCGTAAATAGAGAGCGCTCGCACTAACAAGGGTTCCGCCTCCGAGTAGCGTCTCATTGCACGGTATAGCTCTGCCAGATTGTTCAAACTCTGAGCAGTATGGGGATGGTCGGTTCCTAGCTGCTGCTCCCAGATGGCGAGCGATCGCACTAATAACGGTTCTGCCTCCGCGTACCGTCCCGTTGCATAGTACAGAGTTGCCAGATTATTCAAACTCATAGCCGTGTGGGGATGCTCGGCTCCGAGCTGCTGCTCTGTGATGGCGAGCGATCGCACTAATAACGGTTCCGCCTCCGAGTAGCGTCTCATTGCACTGTATAGCTCTGCCAGATTGTTCAAACTCTGAGCAGTATGGGGATGGTCGGCTCCGAGCTGGTGCTCGTAAATAGAGAGCGATCGCACGAACAAGGGTTCCGCCTCCGCGTAGCGTCCTATTGCATAATACAGCCCTGCCAGATTGTTCAAACTCATAGCCGTCTGGGGATGGTCAGCTCCGAGCTGTTGCTCCCAGATAAAGAGCGATCGCACATACAGGGGTTCGGCCTCCAGGTAGCGTCCCATTGCACGGTATAGCTCTGCCAGATTGTTCAAACTCGTTGCCGTGCCGGGATGGTCGGCTCCACAGCGTTGCTCTGTCATCTGGAGGCAAGCTTTGTACCACTTCTCTGCCTCTACCCAAGAACTCTGTCCCTGAGCAACCCACCCTAAGCTCGTGAAAGACCACACAGCATCATTATCTTCCAGCAAATGCGACCATTGCTCCGCCACCACCTCCAAATGAGGCAGCGCCTCCTTCACCCGTTCCTGCACCTTCAGCGTCACAGTCTGCGAAATCGTCTTCGCCACCGCTGTCAGCACCACTGCAAAGTTGCTCCGCAAAATCTCAGCATCGGCGCGCCCCTGCAATTTGGCCACAAAAAACTCCCGAATCAAAGCATGAAGTTGATAGCGTGGCTGTACCAGCCCAGATTGACCCGAATCTGAGGTTTCATCCTCCACCAGCGACAGCAAACTCTGTTCCAGCAGTTCGTAATCCCGACAATCCTCCAAATCCTCCTCATCCCAATCTGGCAAACACTCGGCTACCAACTCCCAAGGAATCGGAGCCAGAGCAAACACGCTCAGCAGACACCCCAGCGTCCGCGCCGGAGGTTTCAACTCCGCCCAACTCAACTCAAAAGCTGCTGCCACTCCGTGCCTAGCCGTCATCCCAGGTTCCGCCTCCTGCAATGCCCCCGCCTCCAATCGCTGACTCTGCAACCGTTCCAGCATTTTTGCCAAGGAGAGCGCCCGCTTGCGCCGCAGATGGCGCCCTACCAGTTCGATGCCCAAAGGCAAATAATCCAACCACTGACAAAGCGCTTGAGCATCTTCAAGCTGGGCATCAATCCGTCCCAGCCCGTTTCCTGGCAAATCCCCTGCCGTCAGCCGCAGCAAGTTTAGCGCCGCCTCTGGTTTCAACACTTTTAACGGCAAACACCCCACAGGCGACGGCACAAATTGTCGCGCTGTCAGCAACACCTTAAAGCGGGGATTTCTAGGCAGCAACGGCTGCACCGCCCGGTAATCGTTGACATCATCCAATACCAGCAGAGCATTGCCAGAGGTTTGTTTTGCCCACTCTTCGTAGCAAAACTGCAACCGTTCCTCCAGATTGTCGAGAGTATCCGGCGGCACAATTCCCATTCGCAGCGCTTTCTGCAACACCTGCGGCGCTAAATCGATTTCCCGCACAAACAGCCACCAAATCCCCGCTGAATAGGTGTTGTGTTCGCGGTGAAAAGTTGCATACTGCCATGCCAATTCTGTCTTGCCGATGCCGCCCATTCCCGACGCAGCGGCAATGGCAACGCGGATCCGATCCTGCAACAATCCGTGCAACTCCTGCATTTCCTCATCCCGTCCGACAAAG
Source organism: Microcoleus sp. S36a_B3 (assembly GCF_036700745.1). Classification (NCBI taxonomy): domain Bacteria; kingdom Bacillati; phylum Cyanobacteriota; class Cyanophyceae; order Oscillatoriales; family Microcoleaceae; genus Microcoleus; species Microcoleus sp. S36a_B3. Next base: position 13,736 of record NZ_JAUBPN010000052.1, read on the forward strand.
TTTTTTGAACCGAGTTCGGAGGGAATATCGTATAGTTGGTAAAAACTTGTGAAACCTGGATTCGGTGTTTTTCGCTCCAGGTCTAGGACTTTTTTGCTAATTCCTTAGACCATTTCCTAAACGTTGGGAAATGCTGCTGGAAAAAATTCTCTGTATCCAATTCAGCCTCGTAGGAAATTCCTACAAACGGCGGAATGCTTGAGATTACGCCTTTGAGTTTCGCGGCTGCTGTCGATCCCGGTTGGTTCAGCCTGTCCCGAATCTCCTGCAAAATCTGAATTACCTCATCGGGATACTGTCGCTGCACTTCAATTTGCCCAACTTCTTCGACTATCTCGGCAACAATAATCTCAGCTTCCTGTTCGGGAATTTCCACCGTTTTCGTTTGCTGAGCGAAAACCTGCCAATACTCCTCTTCCTGTTCCCGAATCTCCTTGCGTAGCTCTCGGATTTGCTGTTTAATTCGGATCTTTTCTTCTTGTGGTGCAAAATTTAGAGCCTTTACCTTGCCCACTAATTGCTCTTTCAGATCTTCCAAGTTCTCTTCCATGTCAGACAGACGATCGATCGGCATTTATCTAACTCCGGCAGACTAAACAACTCCTGACTTTAGTCTACAGTAGGAAAATTCCAAGACCCGTATTTTTACTGCCAAGAGCGACAAATCAGTCAGGACTTACGCGCTTCGAGCCAAGAAACCGGGTTTTTTCTGAATCTGCGGGATCTAACGAAGTATTCTCGAAAAAACCCGGTTTCTGACCACCCGTGCGATCGCCCTCTCCCCTAATTTTCCAAAACCTCAACCAAGTCTTCAATCATCAAATCGAAAACAGCAGCAAGTTTCTGCAAAGCCGTGTAGTCTACTGTTGCCAGTTTAGGAGCTTGCGCGTATTTTTTGACCGTGCTGTAGGGAATGCCCGTTCTGTCAGAAACTTCTTTTAATGTCCAACCCTTCTCCTCAGCTAGTTCTCGAACTCGCAACCGTATTAGCCCCATCTTCCCGCTGACAAATCAGTTTATTGTTCCAAAATCTCAACTAAATCTTCGATCGCAATATCGAACGCACGGGCCATCTTGTCCAAAGCTGTGTAGTCAACAGTTGCCATACCTTGAGAGTTCGCATAGGTAATAATCGTGGTATATGGAATACCTGTTCTTTTGGAGACTTCTGTCAGATTCCAACCCTTCTCTTGAGCAAATTCTCGAACTCGCAGCCTAATTCGTCCCATTCCCTCTTGACAACACTCGAGTATTCGTGTTGAATATAAACTATAAACAAGCGATCGCCCTTGATTTCTGAGGTCGCAGAGCGATCGCCTTTCATTCACCACCCACAAAAGTGGGAAGGATTTTCCTATGATACCAAAACAAGTCACTTATCGCGATCGACTTCAACCTTGGCATCTAATTCGCCACCTCCCCAACTGTCAGCGGTTAACAGTCGCCCGTTTCGCCCGCCGTCCCGATGCCGAATCTTACCTAAATGCACTGCGCCGCTTAATGCCCGCAGTCCCGCATACAATTGTTTTCGTAAATGCGGTGTCTGTGTTGGATGAAAATAGCGTTCCAATTCCGATGCAATTGTCGATGGAAAGTTAATGCGATCGAACTGATATGTTGCATTTGTTGCCATATTCCAGCAGGGGTTTAAACCACCGAGGGAATATCGCAATAAGTGCAAGATGTGTGATCGAACCTATTATTGCAAAAGCTCGATCGAGCCTTCAGTCATCATCTGCAACAAGCGAACCTATGCCCTAAAAGCTATTCCCAAGCCATTCGCGTCAGAAAAGTATTGCTAAACTGGAAATAGATTTGAGTCAAGGAGTCACATCAATGCCATCTCCCTTTCCCGGTATGGACCCGTATTTAGAGCATCCCGAACTCTGGCATGCCCTACACCACTGGCTAATTATTGAAATTGCCAGATTATTATCTCCGCAATTACGTCCTAAGTATTTAGTGTCTGTAGAAGTGAGAATGTATGAAACCGCTGACGACAATTTATCAATTGGCATTCCTGATGTAAACGTAATTCAGCCAAAAACCAAAACCGAATTAATAACATCAAACATAGCCGTTGCAGCGCCACCGACACAAGCAATAACCGTAACTCTTCCCATGCCCTACCAGGTTCGGGAAGGCTATTTAGAGATTAGAGAAAGGGGAAGCCAAGAATTAATCACTCTTATTGAAATTCTCTCGCCTACTAATAAGCGAACAGGTAAAGGGCGACAAATGTACGAAGAAAAGCGAGAAGAAATCTTATCCAGTCGCACTCATTTAATAGAAATAGATTTATTGCGGCGCGGTCAAAAAATGCCAGTTATTGGCAATAACATTGAAAGCGACTATAGTGTTTTGGTGTGTCGGGGAAATCGCCGTCCCAAAGCCGATTTGTACGCTTTTAACTTGCAAAACCCGATGCCTGCTTTTCCTCTGCCACTGCGATCGGGCGACACTGAACCTGTAATCAACTTGCAGGAATTATTCACTCAAATTTACGACATCGCAAGTTACGACCTCAAGATAGATTATCGCAACTGGCAAGTCATACCAGCGCTGTCCGAAGCCGATACAATTTGGGCAGATGCTTTGTTGCGCGATCGCCAATTGCGATGAACACCTGTTCGATCGTTCGGACTTCAGTCCTCTTTTTATAAGATATGACTAAAGTCCTTACGACAAACCTCATCAAATAGTTAAACATCCTGACTTTGCATCAACCGCTGCTTCAAACGCGCCGGATCTCCCCGATCGACAACTTGGCCCTTTTCCAACAAAAAAGCCCCATCACAATAATTTAACTCATCCAAACGATGAGTCACCCACAAAGCAGTAATCCCGCGATTTTTCACCAACCGCTGCACCGCCGCCACCAAATCCAACTGAGAATCAGGATCTAACAAAGCCGTCGGTTCATCCAACAGCAGAATTTCGCAGTGACGGGCGATCGCCCCAGCCAAAGCAATCCGCTGCTTCTGTCCCCCACTCAAAGCATAAATCGGCCGCCGTTGCAAATCCAGCAAATTCACAGCCTCCAAAGCCTCAGCCACCCTCTCGCGCACCTGAAGATTAGAAAGCTTTTCATCCACCAAACCAAAAGCCACATCCGCACCCACCGTCGGCATCACCAACTGGTGATCCGGGTTTTGGAACACAAAACCCACACGCCCGCCCAGATCAATTTCGCCCGACTGGGGGTGCAGCAGCCCAGCCATCAGCCTCAGCAGTGTAGATTTGCCGCTACCGTTAGTACCCAAAAGCATCCAAAACTCTCCCTTTGGTACATCCAGAGAGCAACCTTGCAAAACTCGATCGCCCGACGGCCAGCAAAAACCCAAATCCCGCACAGCAACCGCTGACTGGCCCATACCGGCACCAACACCCCCAGCCCTCATTCTCCTAATGTCATCGAGACAAAACCGGGAGCCCTACCTGAAGAAGCCGCCCCCGATTTCTGAGAAATCACCACCCCAGAAATCTCGCTGCTGAGCACAGCTACCTTTTTCTCAGGATTTTTCTCGCAAGTGAGTTCCAAAATTTGCGGTTGCGAGTTGCGAATCGCTTCTACAACCTGCTGGTAAACAGCCTCAGCGTCCTCGGCTAGCTTCCGCTGCACCGACAGCGAGACGGGCGTGTTCTTCACAATCATGTCAATGCTGAACATATAGTCTTAAAAACCTAAGTTTGGAACTCTCTCCTCAGTATATATAGATGTAACGAAGTATTGTGTAGAAAAAACCCAGTTTCTGTAGCCCAATGATCGTGAGTGCGCGCCCTGCTGGGTGCGGGAGCATTTGCGCGCCAGCATTTTGCGTGTCCTCACGAACTCTTCGAGATCCTATAACCAGCGCTGTAGGAGGACAGCAGTAAAATAAAAAAATGCTTTTTGCTAAGCCCCAGATGCTGGCATTCCCGGTTGATTCGAGAACTTCGAGAACTTCCGAGGACAAGTCGAAATCAGGAAGTTATTTAAGAAAGACTTGCTTTTGTAAAGAATTACCTTTATAATTTTGAATACGGTAAAGAAAAGTAAACTCTGTTCATAATCCTACTAGTTTTCTGCTAAGCAGAGGCAACGGTAGCAGACTGATGATTAGAGAAAAATCCGTTGTAATTATATCTATTTGGAGATTTGCGTAAATGACAATCGCAGTCGGACGCGCCCAGACCGAAAGAGGCATCTTTGATGTACTCGACGACTGGCTCAAGCGCGATCG